>DASWKP010000341.1:0-9884 GCA_036396575.1 Longimicrobiales bacterium
ACAGGACACTAGTGGCCGCCGCGGTAGTTCGGTCACGCAGGGCGCATCTTGAAGCTCCTGCCCCATCTGCCGCGCCAGGCGCGGTCCATCGGACAGACTCGGGTGGGCGCGGGACCCGATGCGCCCGATCCGCCGAGTCTCACGCGGTCGATATGGCCGATTCGCGCGAAGGCGGCCCGCGTGTCCGATCGACCGCGGCGGGCTCACTTTGCCGTCGGATTGGGAGGGTACGTCCCCAGGGCGTACGTCGCTCGCGGGCAGCCCACCATGGCGCATAACGGGAGCCTCGCCTCGACCACCCCCCCCCGCCCACCCGAGCGGGAGGTCGACGCAGAGGTCGCTCCCCAGGGCGTACGTCGCTCGCGGGCGGCCGACCAAGGCGCATGGCGGGAGCCCCGCGTCGACCAATCCCCCCGCCCCCCCGAGCGGGAGGTCGACGGCAGAAGGCCATTCCCCTGGGCATACGGCGCCCGCGGATAGTCTACCAGCACGCATCGAAGGAGCCGCCCCGCGTCGACCAACCCCCCCGCCCCCCCGAGCGGGAGGTCGACGGCACCGGGGTCCACACCCGGGGCATTCCGCGCGGCGCGGCCCGCGCAGGCGGCCCAGCGAAAAACGCCGAGCGTCGCGTGGTATAGGTGAGCCCCGAAGGTCGCCTACCGTAGTTGGCGAACCGGCCCCGCGTGTGGACCCCGGTGTCGTCGACCGTCCCCCATCGGACCACGAGGTGTCGTCGACCGTCCCCCATCGGACCACGACGCGCCGTTCGCCCGCGCTCTACCCCCCCGTGTCCTCCAGCGCCGCCCGGAAACCGGCGCTCTCCCGCGCCTGGCCGTCGAGCAGATCCCGGGCCCGCGCGTCGGCCGCCGCGGCGTCGCCGGGCCGTCCCGTATCGCGATAGAGCGCCGCCAGGTTCAACCAAGTGTTGGGATTGTCCGGATTTGCGACTCCGGCGCGCGCCAGGGCGGCCTCGGCTTCCTCGTAGCGCTCCAGGAGGCGAAGCACGCCGCCCGCCTTGTTCCAGTCGTTAGACGTGTCGCCTTGAAGCAGCGGTAGCTTCGAAACGCCCAACGCGGCTACCGCCAGCGCGGCGGCCACGGCCACCGCGGCCCAGTCTCGACGGCGCACCAGCGTCAGCGTCCGGGCCACGGCGGCCCCGGCGAAGACCCCCAGCGTGGGGATCATCACGACCCGGAGCCGGGCGATGTAGAAGAAGAGCAGCACGCTGGCCGCGGCCACCAGGAAAGGGATCCACACGTGCAGCCGCCGCCGGTCGAGGAACAGCAGCGCCCCCGGAAGGGCCAGCGCGAGGAGCCACGCGAAGCTCGGGGCCCAGCGCAGGATGGGCGACCACGCGATCTGGTACTGGTAGTTGGCGTAGGTGGTGGCTTCGAAGTCGTTGACCAGGAGCAGGGCGCGGCGGCCCGTGAGAGCCGCCTCCCGCGCGGGATTCCGGACCGCCCATGCGATGGCTCGTCGCGAGTAGTAGCCGGAGACCTCGTCGTCACGGAACGGGCGCCCCTCCACGTCCTCGGCCAGGCCCTTCATCGTCTGGAAGATGTCCCCGTCCAGGTCCGCCGGCAGCGAGTACTGGGCCCGGGCGGCCGGGTTGTGACCGATGTAGAGGTTGTGGCCGCCGCTCAGGGTGAGGAGGGTGAATCCCCCACCGGCCGCCAGGTTGGCCACGGTCACGGGGAGGATCCCCAGGGCGAGCCCCAGACCGACGGCCACGGCGCCCCTTCCGGGCGCGGGGAAGCGGCGCGCCCACGGCACCGCCAGCGCCAGGAGTCCGGCCAGCAGCACGTTGGGCCGCATCGCGGTCGCCAGGCCCAGGAGCACGCCGGCCAGCCCCAGCCTGGCACGACCGCCCTCCCCGTCGAGGAGCAGCACGGCGAGGGTGATCAGAAAGAGGGTATACGGGACGGGCGCGAGCTCCGTGGCGAAGAAGATCATGGGCCCGAAGAGGGCCAGGGCCATGCCCGCGGTCCAGGCCGCCACGATCCCGGCGTGGCGTAGGGTCAGGAGGGCCACCAGGGCGCACGTGCCCGCGTCCACCGCAGACCCGCACAGGCGCACGGCGTAGTAGGAGCCCACGCCGAATGCCTTGTACAGGATCGCGAGGAGGTAGGGGTAGAGGGGGCTGTTGACGGTGAACGCCCCACCGGACGGGAGGAGCGTGCCCGCGACGATCTCCTCCGCCATGACCAGATAGGGGACGTTCCCCCCCAACGGGTTGTAGTAGAGGGGGTCGGCCAGGAGCGCCTGGTTGTGGAACGCGCGGACCATGAAAGCCACCGCCCACACCCCCAGGACCAGGCGGGGCCGTGAGATTTTGTCGTCGGACATGGGGGACAGCATCGTCGCGAAGCCACGGGGCTGCAAGGCGGTGACCCCGCCGTGTGACCCCGGCGGCCGACGGCCGAGTGAGGCTTGTACCCCCTGGCAGGGCCGTCTAAGTTAGCCGCCCGCGCCGCGCGCCTTTGCGGCGCGTGGCACCCCCCCGGGCTCGGCGCATGCCGCCCGTTCCCCGCCCCAGCGAGGCATGAGGCACTACCTGGACTTCGCCGCCACGTCGGCCATCCGTCCGCGAGCGGTCGCGGAGGCGGTGGCGGGCTTCCTGGCCGCCGGAGGCGGAACGCCCGGCCGGGGGGGCCACGCGGAGGCGCTCGACGCGGGGCGCATGGTTCTGCGCTGCCGCCGGGCCGTCCTGGAGATCCTGGGTCTGCCCGACGATCCGACCCGCGTCGCCTTCTTCCAGAACGCGACCCAGGCCCTGAACACCGCCCTGTGGGGTGCTCTGCGCGCGCGCGACGTCCTGGTGGTGAGCTCGCTCGACCACAATTCGATCCTGCGGCCCGCGGACGCCCTCGCCCGCGAGCGGGGCATCGAGGTGCGCATGATCCAGGCCGACCCGGAGGGTCGCATCGATCTCCAGGAGGCCGAGCGCCTGTTGGAGGGGGCCAGGATGGTCGTGGTCAACGCGGTCTCCAACGTCCTGGGCGTTCGCCTGCCCGTGGCGAGTCTGGCTGAGCTGGCGCATCGGGTGGGGGCTCTGGTCCTGGTGGACGCCGCTCAGTCGGCGGGCCACGTGGAGACGACCTACGGCCCCGACGGAGCCGATCTGGTGGCTTTCACCGGTCACAAGGGCCTCCTGGGGCCCCAGGGCACGGGGGGGCTCTGGGTCCGGGCGGGGGTGGACGTGGATCCGCTGATTCGGGGAGGCACGGGGGGAAACTCCCTGGAGCGCGACATGCCGGCCGCCATGCCCGACCGGTTGGAGGCGGGCACGTCGAACGCCCCGGGCCTGGCGGGGCTCCTGGCCGGATGCGAGCACGTCCTGGCCGAGGGAGTCGGGGCCATCCACAACCGGGAGGCGACCCTGAAGGCGCGCCTGAGGGAGGGCCTGGCAGGGGTCCCGGGCATCCGGTTGATCTCGCCCAGCGCGCCGGACGGCGTGGGCATCGTCACCCTGGTGGCCGACGCGGTGAGCCCCGACAGGCTGGCGGCCCGCCTGGACCGGGACTTCCAGGTCTCGACGCGGGCCGGGCTGCACTGCGCCCCGGAAGCGCACCGCGTCGCCGGGACGGCCGGGACCGGAGCCCTTCGCCTCTCCCTGGGGTGGGCCTCCACGGAAGCGGACGTCGACCGCGCCATCGAAGGAATCCGGGTGATCGTGGGGCCAACGTCCGTGCCCGTGGCCTGACGCCGACTCATGCGCCTCTTCATCGCGATCAACCTGCCCTCACGAGAGCGGGCGAAAATCCACCGCCAGGTCCTCAAGCTGAGCGAGGAGGCCCTCCCGATCCGGTGGGTCGCGGAGGAGAACTACCACGTGACGTTGAAGTTCCTGGGCGAGGTACACCCGGACCGCGTGGCTGATGTCGGGGAGGCTTTGGACCGGGCAGCGTCCGGCACGGCTCCCATGGAGGTGGAGCTCGGTGGCTTTGGCGCCTTTCCCACCCTCCGGAGGCCCCGCGTGGTCTGGTTGGGAATGGAGCCCTCCCCGGCGCTCCGGTGCCTCAAGCAGGACGTGGAATGGACCCTGTCGGACCAGGGCTTCGAGCGCGAGACCCGGGCCTTCCATCCGCACGTTACCCTGGGGAGGGCTGGCGAAGACGGGGGCGCGGGTGTGTTCCGAGGGTTCGACGAACTCGTGGCCGATCTCCGGTACCGGAGTTCATTCAAGGTCCGGCGCGTGGATCTCATGCGCAGCCACCCGTCCCACTCGGGACCTCGCTACAGCATTCTCCGTAGTAGTAGCTTGAAGTCCGGCTGAGGGGAGCGCGACGGACGGCCGTCACCCGCGGAGGGTCCATATGTTCGGTTGCATCCGGAGCTGCTTCGGCCGCGTCGTCGGCGTCGTGCTCCTGATCGGGGCCGCCTACGCGGGCTGGCGCTGGGGCCCGGAGGTTTTTCCCCGGATCGAGGGGTGGCTGGGCCGCGAGGTGGCCTCCGGGGATGAGAGTGGAGATCTGCGTCCCTCCCCGGAGCTCGCCCAGACGACCATGGACCGGATCGAGCGGTTCCGATCGGGAGAAGGCGGCGACAGGTTGGCCCTCGGTGGGGTGGAACTTGCCAGCCTCCTCCGCTACGCCCTGCCGGGGATCATCCCGCCGGGGGTGGGGGAGCCCAACGTCTCGCTGTCCGGCGGCCGCATGGAGCTGTCGGCCCGGGTGGACATGGCGGCCTTTCCAGAGCTGCCCTCCATCACCGAGGTCCTGGGCTTCCTACCGGACACCGTGGACATCCAGATGCAGGGCTCCCTGATCCACCATGACCAGGCCTTCGCGGCCTTCCACGTGGACGGCGTACAGGCGTCGCGCATCCCGCTTCCCGATCGCTTCATCCCGGAGATCCTGAGGGCGTTGGGGCGGAAAGACCTGGCGGGCTTGCCGGTTGACGCCATGCTCGTCCCCCTCCCGCCGGGGCTCCAATCGGCCTACGTGCTCCGGGACAGCCTCGTGCTCGTCGCGGGCGGGTAGGGCAACGCCCCGCACAACCCAGATCGCTCCCCACCAGGCGAAAAGGACGGCGTCAGCGTGCCTCGCATCCTCATCGTGGACGACGAGGGCTCCATCCGGGATGCTCTCCGACAGCTCTTCGAGTACGAAGGCCATGAGGTGGCCGTGGGTTCGGATGCCGCCGAAGCCCGGACGGCCTTCGAGGATTTCCGCCCGGACGTGACGTTCCTCGACGTGAAGATGCCGGGCACGGATGGCTTGGAGGTCCTGGAGGAGATGAGGGAGCGGGATCCCGGAGCGCTCGTCGTCATGATCTCGGGGCACGGGACCATCGATACGGCCGTGGAGGCCACCCACAAGGGCGCTTACGACTTCCTCGAAAAGCCCCTCGACTCCGACCGCCTCCTGGTGACGCTTCGCAACGCCCTGGCGGTCCGCGGCCTGTCGGCGGACGTGGAGCGGCTCCGGAGCGAGGTCGAGAGCCGGCACGAGATCGTCGGCGCCTCCTTCCAGATCCGCCAGGTCCTCGAGCGCCTCGAGCGGGTGGCTCCCACGGACGCCCGGGTGCTCATCACCGGCGACAACGGGACCGGCAAGGAGCTGGTCGCGCGCGCCATCCATCGCCTTTCGCACCGGGAGTCGGGGCCCTTCGTCGAGGTGAACTGCGCCGCCATTCCCTCGGAGCTCATCGAGTCCGAACTCTTCGGCCACATGAAGGGCTCCTTTACCGGCGCGGTGTCCGACCGTGAGGGCAAGTTCGAGCAGGCCGACCAGGGGACCCTCTTTCTGGACGAGGTCGGGGACATGTCCGCCGCCGCCCAGGCCAAGGTCCTTCGGGCGCTCGAAGAGGGAGTGATCACCCGGGTCGGCGGCTCCCGCGCCATCGAGGTGGACGTCCGCATAGTGGCGGCCACGAACAAGGATCTTCAGGAAGAGATCGCATCGGGTGGATTCCGCGAGGACTTGTACTACCGACTGAACGTGGTTCCCGTCCACGTCCCGCCCCTCCGGGAACGGCGGGAGGACATCCCCATGCTGGTCCAGCACTTCATCGAGGTCATGGTGAGGACGGATCGCGTGGTGCCCAAGCGGATGTCCCGGGAGGCCGTGGAGCGCCTGAAGCACCTCGAGTGGCCGGGCAACGTGCGGGAGCTGCGCAATACCGTGGAGCGTCTACTGATCCTGGCCAACGGCGCTGAGATCACGGAAGAAGACGTCGCGCTCCTCGTGAGCGAGCCGGCGGCCGCTTCGGGCCTCAGCGGGGAACTTCTGGACGCCGAGAGCTTCACCGACTTCAAGGACAAGGCCGAGCGAGCTTTCCTGCTCCAGAAGCTCCGTGACAACGACTGGAACGTCTCCGAGACGGCCCGCCGCGTGGACATGCCCCGCTCCAACCTCTACAAGAAGATCGAGCGGTACGGGCTACTACGGGAGGACTGAAGTCGGTCGGCGCGTCAGCGCCGGATCTGGGCTCCGTTCGGTAACTCGTAGAGAGCCTCCATCGTGCGGTAGTCCCGGGTCGTGAGGCGGGTCGCCGAGTTCGTGGGGTACATCACGTCACTCCCGTCGTCGGAGTGCGGGAGCCCCAGCGCGTGCCCCATCTCATGGGCGGCGGTGAGCTCAACCTGGCGAGGGGTGAGGAGCCGCTGCCGGTCGAACGGGCTCCGGGTGGCCAGCGCGAAATCCACCACCACGAGGTCCGCGACCCCGTTGGCCCAGCGCCACTGCGTCCGGGCGTGTCCCAGCTCGGCACCGCTCAGAGTCTGGGCCCAGTTGACCACGAAATCATGCTCCCCCGGCTGATCGGACAGGTCCACCCGGATGGGGAAGGGGTGTCCGTGCCAGGCCCGGATCCCCCGGGCCGCCGACTGCCGGAGTTGCGTGGCCCGATGGGGCTCCTCCCCCGGCGGCGTCGGGATGCGCACCCGGATCATCGCGGTGTTCTCGTTCCAGCGGATGATCTGAGCGGTGCCGCCAGACTCCACCTCGGCACAGAGGTATCCGGCCCGGGCGCACACCTGCGCGGCGGCGAGCACCGGTCGCTCGATCCGCGCTCCGCCGGGGCCCTCGACGGCCGCCGCTCCCACGTCCTCACACGGCCCCAGCAAGGGATCGCATGGCACGCCATGCTCGGCGAGGCCTCCCGGGACGCGCCCGCGCAGGTAGGTCGCGACCGCGGCGACGGCCAGGACGAGGGCCAGGAGACGGACGGCGTTGCGCATGCGATTCGAGATGGCGTGGGGTTGGAGGGGATCGTCAAGGTACAACGGAGGGGGCGGTACCTGTCCACCTCACCCGTCCTCGCCCGTTCCCGAGAGGTCCCGAAGCGACGGCCTTGTGGAGGTCGGGCGCCGCGCCGCACCTTTCCTGGGGGAACGACGCTTCTCCTGGAGATGTATTCGAAGGGGAGGCCTCACGCGGGCGCGACCGCGCCCGGCGGAACCCTCGGACGCACCAGGAGCGATGCACTCGTGCGGGATCGATCCTTCTTCGGAGGCGAACGGCAGGCGGGGGAGCCCTCGCCCGTGACACGAGCCCTGCGCAGCGGGCCCGGAGCCGGACGCGTGCTCCTCGACTGGCTTCGGTCCATCCTCCTGGCCCTCGTCCTCTTCGTCGTGGTGCGGACGTTCATCATCGAGGCGTTCAAGATCCCCACGTCCTCCATGGAGAAGACCCTCCTGGTGGGCGACTTCCTGCTGGTGAACAAGGCGGTGTACGGCGCGGAGATCCCGGGAACGGGCATTCGCCTTCCCGCCCTGGCCGAGCCTGAACGGGGAGAGGTCATCGTCTTCAACCCTCCCCACGAACCGGACAAGAACTACGTGAAGCGGGTGCTGGGCTTGCCCGGCGACACGCTGGAGATGGTGGACAAGCGCCTCCTCGTGAACGGGCGCCCCTCCCATGAGCCGTACGCTCGCTACATCGACCGGCGCGGCGACGCCGTCCATCCAGGCATGAACTGGCAGTCCAACCACCTCATCGCTGGACCCGCCGACTATCACCCGTCCCGGGACACATGGGGGCCGTTGGTGGTGCCGGAGGCGCGGTACTTCGTCCTGGGGGACAACCGGGACAACAGCGAAGACTCGCGCTACTGGGGCTTCGTGGAGCGTGAGTCCATCCGCGGGCGCCCCTGGTTCATCTACTACTCGTTCCGACCCCATGACGACGTTCCGGCTCCCTGGCTGAACTCGGTGCGTTGGGGCCGGATCGGCTGGCGGATCCGCTGATCGCGCCCGGACACTCGGGCGATTCTTCCACATGGCGATGGGGCCGGTTGCGCGACCGGCTGCGGCCCACAATCATGTCTCCTCACGCCGGACCCCCGCCATGGGTCCGATGTCGGTCCCTGAGCAGCCCCGAGCCGGGCTCCTGGAAGCTCGGCTCCGTCCCTCCCACGAACCTCGTGCGGTCCTGACCTTCATGTCCTTCAGCTCGCGCCGTCCATCCTTCCGCGAAGGCTCGCTGGACCAGTATCTGAAGGAAATCAGCGCCTACCCCCTCATCGATCGGGAGGAAGAGGTTCGCCTCGCCCAGGGGATCAGGAAGGGAATCGAGGAGTCCCTGAACAAGCTGGTGAGGTCCAACCTCCGCTTCGTGGTGTCCGTGGCGAAGAAGTACCAGAACCAGGGCGTTCCCCTCTCGGACCTCATCAACGAGGGCAACCTCGGGCTCATCCGCGCGGCCCACAAATTCGACGAGACCAAGGGCATCAAGTTCATCAGCTATGCCGTGTGGTGGATCCGGCAGGCCATCCTCCAGGCCCTCGCCGAACAGAGCCGGATCGTGCGCGTGCCCCTGAACCGGGCCGGGGCCCTGCACCGGATCGGCCGCCGCAGCTCGACTCTCCTCCAGGAGTTGGGCAGGGAGCCGACGGTCGAAGAGATCGCCGAGGACCTGGACATCTCCGAGGAGGAGGTGGAGCGGACCCTGGCCATCAGCCAGGCGCACCTATCCCTCGACGCGCCGATGACACCGGGCGAGGACAGCCGCCTGCTGGACTATTTGCCCGACCAGTTCTCTCCCGGACCCGAGGACGAAGCGTACGAACGGGCCCTCAAGGAGACCATCGAGGACGCCCTGTCCACGCTGAAGGAGCGGGAGGCCAAGATCCTCCGGCTGTACTTCGGGTTGGACGACCAGGAGCCGATGACCCTGGAGGAGATCGGGACGCTGCTCGGGATCACCCGGGAACGTGTGCGCCAGATCAAGGAGAAGGCGCTGGCGCGTCTGCGGCATGCTTCGCGGGCGCGGTTTCTGGAGACGTTCGTGCAGTAACGCCCGGGCCCCGGCAGGCCCCTCGACACGTGCTTCCACCCTGTTCTGCCACGGGGCTTTTCGGCCCGCAGGACGCGTTGACACTCCTGGGGCTCTCGGATATCATTCAAAGCTCTGTTGTCAATTCGCTGATGGCGGCTGATGAAGACGTATACTCCGAAACTGGAAGAGATCGAGCGCGCCTGGTGGCTCCTGGACGCCGAGGGGGTTCCCCTGGGCCGTCTCGCCACGGGGATCGCGCGGATCCTCAGGGGCAAGCACAAGCCCATGTACACGCCCCACCTGGACACGGGTGACCACGTTGTGGTGGTGAATGCGTCCAAGGTGGCCCTTACCGGCAACAAGGCGGACCAGAAGACGTACTTCCGTCACTCCGGCTTCATGGGCGGCGAGCGTCACATCCCCTTCCGCCGCATGATCGCGACCCACCCGGACCGGGTCATCGAGCTTGCCGTGAAGGGTATGCTGCCCAAGAACACGCTGGGACGGCACATGCGGCGCAAGCTCAAGGTGTACGCCGGCCCCCGGCATCCGCATCAAAGCCAAGATCCCCAGCCGCTGGAACTCTGAGCGAAGGACCCGAGACCGACCCCATGCCCGCAGACAAACCCCCGATCCAGACCGTCGGACGGCGCAAGACGGCCA
>DASWKP010000342.1:0-3041 GCA_036396575.1 Longimicrobiales bacterium
CCTTCACCCGAGGACACGCCACGCGTGTCGCGCGCTACAGCGCCATCCTGGCCGCCGCCGTGGATCCGGACGGCAGCTCACTCCCCCTCGACGCCCTGGATCTGGGCAGCGAGCTCCATGACGTAGGTAAGATCGCCGTCGCGGACGGGACGCTGAACAAGGTGGGACCCCTGGAGCCGGCGGAGATCGCCGAGATCCGCCTGCACCCCGGCACGGGCCGGCGCATCGTGCAGCCGCTCCTGGATGACGACATCGTGCTTTCCATCGTGAGCTGGCACCACGAGCGCTGGGACGGATCGGGGTACCCCGATGGGTTGGCCGGCGAATCGATCCCGTTGGCCGCGCGCCTGGTGGCGCTTACCGACTCCCTTGATGCCATGACGAGCCCTCGGGCCTACCGTCCAGCTCGGTCGTGGGACGACGCGGTACGCGAGATCCGTCGCGAGGCTGGCCGCCAGTTCGACCCATCCCTCATGGGGCCGTTCGACGCGGTCCTCGACGAGATGAGACGCGTCTACGAGGAAGGCGAGCCGGACCAGACGGCGTAACCTCGGGGTCTGTCGCGGGCCTGGCCATGCGCTCTGATACGTCGGTTCCACCGCGCGGTCAGTCGGGCGGAATCCCCCCTCGGGTCGTCACCCAATCCCACAGCTCCGCGGCACGGGCGGAAGCCACGCCCGTGTCCTCGGCGAGGAGGAACCCGGCCGCCGCCAGATCCTGGACGGCAGCCACCACGTGGCGCATGTACCGGGCACGATCCCCATACAGGGCCTCCAGGCTGGGTCTCGGATCGCCCCAGGCCCGTCGCTCCTCCTCGGACCGCGCGAGGGGAACCAGGGTGCCCAGGAAGTCGGTGAGCTCCGCGGGGTTCGCGGAGGCGCCCTCACCCCTGAGGTTCCAGGGATAGTAGGTGGCCACCGGCACGCGGAGCTCCACCGAGCGAACCCCCGCCACCTCGTTTCCCAGGCCGTCCACCTGGCTCACCCTCGACGGGAACGGCTCGCCCAGCTCAGGCGGTTGCCGGCTGACGATGCCCTCGGCGAGAAACCTGGGGCCGTAATCGGCCCTGTATGCCTCGTGGATCACGGTGGGATGCTCCACTCCCGGCACGGGGGGAAAGGCCACCCCCCCCGGAGGCACCAGGGTCCCGGCAGAGAGGGTGGGATAGGCGGACGGGGGAGGCTCGACTCCCGACTCCACCCACTCCACCAGACCGACGGAGAGGGCGCGGAGCGTCAGGAGAAAGTCCAGCGGATTGCCCCGGAACACCGGCGGGGCGGAACTCGGGGCGTCACCCTGCTCCGGGAGAGGAAGGCTCCCGACGAAGTGCTGGCCGGCCGAGAGAAGGTAGACCCGCTCGTTGGAGAGGGGCAGAACGTCCACGAGCCCGTCGGTGGAGGAGTGGATCAGGGACGCCGCCCGGCCCCAGTACTCGTACCCGGTATTGGTGTAGAAGACCAAGGGCCGGGCCCCCTCCGGGGTCCGGGCCATGAGCCCGTCCTGCCAACCGGTCACCGGATCGGTCATGGTCCGGCTCGTGAACGGGAAGAGGTCCGTCGGAAAGAAGAACGCCGAGTACCGGTGGGCGTCCCGGGACGGCTGCGCGAAGCGGTGGTTGAAGCTTCCCCTCCCGGCTCCCGCGGTGTGGACCAGCATCCCGTCGAAGACCTTGCGCCCACCCTCGTCGACGTTGAAGCCCTCGTAGAGGAAGTGGCGCAGGAATCGGCCCGTCTGGGACACTCCGAAGGCGATTCCCAGCCGCGCCGGGAATTCGCTGTGCAGGCCGTACTTCGCGTAGGACATCACATCCCGGACGGCGGCGAGGCCGAGCCCCACCACCCTCGGGTCTCGAGCCCGGTACACGAGCTCGTAGATCCGCCCCGCTTCGAACCCCCCCTCCACCGCGATCCCGGAGACGACGCCGTTCCCGTCTGCGACGAAGCTCCAAAGCTCCCGGGCCACGACCTGCCGCTCGGCCAGCCGTCCGTCACGGACCGTGAGAACGTGGTCCGGATGGTCCGGTGCCGCCAGAGCGTACGCCTTGTGACCCCGGTGGCCCAGCGTGAGCTCCTGAACCGGCTCCTCCACGGTCCAATCGGCACGCACCAGTCCCTCGATGGCCTCCCCTGCTCCACGCACCGCGGGCACATGCAGGCGCAGGAGGCCGTCCTGCTCCGGGACATCCCACTGCCACCCGACCCAGATGATGGTCAGACCCTGCCGCATGAGGAGCCCGTCACCGAAGTGGGCCTCGTCCGTCGGGTCCCAACCGCCACCGGTAGCACGCTGGAAATAACGCAGTGAGGCCTTGCCGCCCCGGTTGCTCACCTCCAGCCACGCCATGCCCCGCCGCCGTGAGGGATCCCTGGGCTGGAGGACCATGAAGTCAGCCCAGGCCTCCACCCGCCCCGCGGCGTTCCTCGGCGCCAGCGCCAGGTCCACGATGCCGGCGTTGGCGGGGGCGGCTGGGTCGAAGGCGAAGAAGATGCGGCCGGTGAGCTTCTCGTAGGCCCCGAACTCGCCCCATTCCCTGCCGTTCAGGACCACTTCGCGCCGATCCACGACCACCCGGACGATCTCGCCGCCCACCGGGAGGGCGAACGCCAGAAGGAGCGCCATGGCACAGGCCAGCGACGGCAAGGCACGGGCCGTGAGAATACGGGAGCGAGCGACCATCCTTGCCACCTCCACTGGTCAGAAGCCCAGGGCGAGCCCCACGTCCACCACGAGATAGCGCATGCGTAGCGTCCCGGCATCCCCGTAGTCGGCCTCGACGACGGTGTAACGGACTCCCGGCCTCAGAGTCAACCGCCGCCCAAGCGGCACCCGGAACCCGACTCCGACCTCCCCGCCGGCGCCGAGGTCGGACACCCGTTGGAGAACCTCGCCGCCCTCGCGGAAGTCCCGCTCGACGCGGGCCAGCACGAGTCCGGCCCGGATCCATGGGGACCACGGCGCGTCCACGGGAACGACGTGAACGCCAAGGTCCCACGCGGTGGAGACGTAGACGCCCTCTCCAGGACATCCGTCCTCCCCACAAT
>DASWKP010000343.1:0-5104 GCA_036396575.1 Longimicrobiales bacterium
GACAGTCGTGCGTCCCGGCGCCGATCACTCTCGAATGACGGACGTGCGCCATGGAACGCGAAGCCGTCTACCTCCACGGCCACGCGTTCGGACCGCCACAGGAAGTCGACTTCGCTTCCGCTCACGCTCACGTTCGTCTCCGGGGCCGGCAGCCCCCCCTTGCGGGTCAACGCCAGGAAGCGCTCTTCCGCCATGGAGCGGGTGAAGACCGGACCGCGTCCCTGTGAGATCAACCGGCGGAGGAGCGGAGATCCTCGCGTTCGCGGGCCACGCTCCAGCGCCGCCGCCAGGTCCTCCAGCTTCACGAGACCCCCGCGTTCGGCCTGGCCGACCACCTGCTCCAGGGTCCGAAGCCGGACACGACAAGCCAGGTCGATGATGGTCCGGACCGGCGTGGTTACTGGTACGCCATCAACCACCGTGGCGTCCTCCGGAGGGATCACGGCCACACGGTGCGGATGGATGCCCGGGCGCCTGCCGCGATCCACGCCGGGGATGGTCACGTGAACGGCACGGCGCTGGCTCGCTGGACGCAGCAACTCCCAGAGCGATGCCGCGCTCTCGTGGCTCACCACCGCACCGGGCCCGCAGGCAAGGACCGCGGCCATCTCCCGCGCCCACGCCGGCTCGAGGGGTCCGACGAGAGCCCCGAGGAGGTAGACGCCCCGCTGTACAGGCCGCAGATGGCGCCGCCGGACCCGAGAGTCCACCATGTGCGACGTGAGCCCGGCGTCCAGCAACTGGCCGCGCAACACGACGCCGTGCTGGCGGGATGCCAGGACCGAGATCCGGGCCTCCGGCGACTGCGCTTCCCGACGGCTCATGACGTGAACTCCCCAGTGGATGTGTGGCCGAGCTTCGATTCCGGCTTCACCGTCGTACCGACGATGTAATCCCGAGGCGGGGGAGCGTGCGAGCTTCGTTGGGGCTTTGACCGTCTCTGGACCGGCGAAGGCCCCAACGAGCCTCCGGCCGGGCTCACCCGGGGAATTCACGTCGGGGCGACCGGTCCCCGCTCGCCTCGCGGCTCCCGTCAGCATCGGTCCGATCCGGGGGCGGATCGATGGCGAAAGGCGCCCGTCGCCGGGCAAGGCCCCGGGGGCCCGCGCACGGGCAGTGGACCGCCCGTCCGCACGATCGTGCAGTCAGCCGCTCGCCGCTGAGCCCTCTCGGCGCTGCCGCACCATCTGACGCCCGGTCCTCCTCACCCCCCCAGCATCCGCTGGACCTCCACGATCCAGGGAGGCGTCTCCGCCAGGTACTCCTCCATCATGGGGATGCGGGCCGCGTGGTACCGGTAGATGCCGTACTGGAAGATCGCGGCCACGCCCAGGACGGCGGCGTAGGCCGCGGACATGAGGCCGGCCACGAAGCCTTCTCCCAGCTCCAGGAGGGTCTCGAGCTCGGTCGTGCCGGCGGCGGGGTGGGCCCGCACGTTGTAGATCGACCACACACAGTAGACGGCGATGACCGCCAGGAGCCAGAGCTGGTTCTTCGCCACGCGGCGCGGCCCGGCGGGATCGAAGCGCAGGAGCAGTTTCCGGCCCTCCAGCTCGTTCCACGCCACCGCCAGAAGGGCCCCGCCGACCAGCACGCCCGAGAGGCTGAAGAGCCCCGCCAGGAGGGACAGCACGCCGAAGGCCCCCACGGTCCACCCGGTAAAGGCCGCCACCTTGGCGGCGCCCCGAATCTTGCCTCCCCGCTCCATGGCGGTGGCCAGTTCCCGGAGCTGTTTCGGGGACAGGGGACTTTCCCGGGCCGAAGCGTCAGGCCCAGGGGCGAACTCGGGGGTCATGGCCCCGAATGTGGCGGACGGACGGGAAGCGGGGCAACTTGAGGCCGCCGACACCTCGGCCAGGCTCGCCTCCGTCCCCCACCACACCGACCCTACGACCCCGTGCCCTCCGACCGCCTGGACCGCTACCGCGCCAAGCGCGCGGCCGGCCGCACCCCCGAGCCGTTCGGAGGCGAGGGCGACGCCCCTGGCGCGGGCGGACGAGTGGCGTCCACCGGGCACCTGTACGTCTTCCACAAGCACCACGCCCGCAACCTGCACTGGGACCTGCGCCTGGAGCTGGATGGGGCGCTGGAGTCGTGGGCCGTGCCAAAGGGCCCCTCGCCGGACCCGGCGGACAAGCGCCTGGCGATGCACGTGGAGCCCCATCCCCTGGACTACGCCGAGTTCGAGGGCGTCATCCCCGAGGGCGAATACGGCGCTGGCCCCTCCATCGTGTGGGACAAAGGCGTGTGGATTCCCATCGAGGACCCACATGAAGGTCTTGAGAAGGGCAAGCTCCTCTTCGAGCTGCGAGGCTACAAGGTGCGGGGCCTCTGGACGCTGGTACACACGCCCAAGGCCGGAGAGAAGCACTGGCTCCTGATCAAGGAGCGGGACGCGTTCGTGCAAAAGGGCGCCGGCACCGACGTCTATCCGGACGACTCCATTTACTCCGGGCTGGAGGTCGACGAACTGCCCCGCGCGGCCGAGCACGCGGAGGAGCTCGCGGCGCGGGCCCGGGACTCCGGTGCCAGAGCCGCGTCCGGAGGGAAGCCGCTCGGCGCACGGGACGTGGAGGTCATGAAGGCCACGGCCCGGGAGGCCGCCTTCACCGACGAGGGCTGGGTCTTCGAGCTGAAGTACGACGGCTACCGCCTGGTCGCGGGACTCGCCCGGGCCGGGGGCGAAGCCTCCCTCATCAGCCGGAATGGCAACGACCTCACGGCCACGTTCCCGGAGATCGACCGGGCCATCCGGGGGCTCCCTTTCGCCGACCTGGTCCTGGACGGCGAGGTCGTGGTCCACGACGCCAGGGGCCTGCCCTCCTTCGGGCGTCTTCAGCGCCGGGGCCGGCTCCAGAACCGCCGGGACATCGCCCGGGCCACCCTGGAGCTACCCGCCGTGTACTACGCCTTCGACCTGTTGGGGATGGAGGGCCTGGACCTGCGGGCGCTCCCCCTGATCGACAGGAAGGCGCTGCTCCAGGCGTTGCTGCCCTCCGTGGGGCCGATTCGATACAGCGAGCACATCGCCGGTCAGGGCGAGGCCATGTACGAACACGTCGTGGGCATGCGCCTGGAGGGCATCGTCGCGAAGAAAGCCGACAGCCCGTACCGGGGGGGCCGCTCCCGGAGCTGGTACAAGATCCGGGCGGTGCGCTCCGGCGACTTCGTGGTGGTGGGCTGGACCGATCCCGCCCGGGGACGCGCCGGCTTCGGCGCGCTGCACGTGGCTCAGTGGCGGGGCGACGACCTCCTTTATATGGGCAGCGTGGGCACCGGATTCAGCGACGCCCAGCTCGCCGAAGCCCGGGAAGCCCTGGAGGGGATCGCGGCGCCCGAGGCGCCGGTAGTGCGAGGCGACGACCGGGCCGAGCTCCCCAGGGGTGAGAAACACCATTGGGTGAAGCCCCTCCTGGTGGTCGAAGTCACCTACAAGGAGGTCACCGAGGCGGGCCAGCTCCGCCACCCCTCCTTCGTCCGCTTCCGGGACGACAAGACGCCGGACGAGTGCCGGCTGGAGGAGGACGTCGCGGGCGTCCGGGGCGGGCTCGACGCCCGGGACCCGCTGCCCGAGCCCGCGCCCCCGGAGCCCGACGAGAAGACCGTCCACTTCACCAACCTGGACAAGGTCTTCTGGCCCGAGGAGGGCTACACCAAGGGGGACCTGATCGAGTACTACGGGGCCATCTCCCCGTGGCTGCTGCCGTACCTGGAGGACCGCCCTCTGGTCCTGACCCGCTTTCCCGACGGCATCGACGGAAAGTCCTTCTACCAGAAGGACGCCCCCGTGTGGGCGCCGGACTGGATCCGGACGGTCACCGTGTGGAGCGAGTCGAGCGAGCGGGAGCTGAATTACTTCGTGGCCGAGGACCGGGAGACGCTCCTCTATCTGGCCAACATGGGCACGATCCCGATGCACGTCTGGCATTCGCGCATCGAGACCCTCGCCCGGCCGGACTGGTGTCTCCTGGACCTGGACCCCAAGGACGCGCCCTTTTCCGACGTGGTGGAGGTGGCGCTCTTCATCCACGAGCTGTGCGACGACATCGCGCTTCCCCACTACGTGAAGACCACGGGCTCCACGGGGCTCCACGTCCTCATCCCTCTGGGGCGGCAGATGACGTACGACCAGAGCCGGGCCCTGGGAGAGTTGCTGGCCCGCATCGTGGCCACCGAGCGCCGGGACATCGCCACGGTGGAGCGGGTCGTGAGCAAGCGCGCGGGCAAAGTGTACGTGGACTTCCTCCAGAACCGCCACGGCCAACTCATGGCGGGGCCGTACGCCGTGCGCCCCAAGCCCGGCGCCACGGTGTCGGCCCCCCTGTCCTGGAGCGAGGTGGGCGCGGACCTGGACCTCCGGGACCACACCATCAAGACGCTTCCGGAGCGCATGGCGTCCCTGGCGGACGGCGATCCCATGCTACCGGTCCTCACGGAGAGGCCGACGCTGCTTCCGGCGCTGGAGCGGCTGATGGACCGGGTGGGGGAGTGAGCGAGGCGAGACCCGACCCTTACAGGACCCGGCCCGCGGTCGTCGCCCGTTGCCAGGATGCCCTGCCCGCGGTGGTCGCCCGTTGCCAGGATGCCCGGCCGATGATTGTCATGAGTTCAACTTCAACTTAACCTTACGCTATGAAGACGATCACGATGCTGGACCTGCGGCGAGACGCAAAGCGCTGGATCGAGGCGGTCCGCCGGGGAGAGCGGCTTGTCCTCACGTACCGGGGCGTGCCCGTGGCGCGCCTCGAGCCGGTCCGTCCTGAAGGCGGCGAGGTCCGTGACGACGACCCCCTCATGCGGATCGACGACTTCGCGGTTGACGGACCCGGAGACCGACTTACCAACGAGGAGATCGACAGGTTGGTCTATGGCACGTGACGTGTTCGTGGACACGTGGGGGTGGTATGTGCTGATCGACCGCGGCGATCCCGACCACCGGCGTGCCGTTTCTCTGGTTCGAAGTCTGATTCAGGGTGGCGTGCGCCTGGTGTCCTCGGATTACGTCCTCGACGAGTCGTGCACGCTAGCCAAGGCGCGCGCGGGGTCGGCCGCCGCCATCCGGCTCCTCGATCTCGTGGAGGGCACCTCCGCCCTCGACCTCGAG
>DASWKP010000344.1:0-9776 GCA_036396575.1 Longimicrobiales bacterium
GAGAATATAACGAATACTGAGGTTCCGATGTGTCGCGTGTCAACTGCGTTGCGACGAACCTGTAACGGCGGGCCCCGAGCGGGGGTCGGGCTACCGGTTCTCCCGCTGGAAGCGCATGTCGTAGACCCGGGCCTGGTTGACACCCAGCTCGACCACGTCGCCGCCCGCGTCTCGATGGAACCGAACGAATCCCAGGCCTCCGACGTTGAAGGCGTCCGGGTAGACCGGCACCATGGCGAAGGCCCGATCCGGGCGGCGCCGAGCCACGAGGGCGCCGTCCTCCACCGAGACCAGCAGCGTCGTCTCGGCGTCGTCGGAATGATACGTCCCCGCATACTCCGCCAGGTCCTCCGGGGCTGGATCGGCCGGCTCCACGGGCGAGTAGACCGCGTCCAGGTATCCACCGGTCGTGACTCGGAGCGTGGGCCGGCCGCCGGGTGTGGGCTCGAAGGTGAGAGTCTGGGCGCCGGCGGCGAACCGGGTGGGGGAGAGGGCCACGAGTCGACGTGCCCCCATGCGGAGGGCCCCGTCGCTCGCGGCGAAGCTCTGCGCCACGCCGGTCCCCTCGTGGGCGTACAGCCCGGCCAGGGCCGCGAGCCGGTCGGCGGGCACGTCCATGCCCTCGGGCGGTTCGGTGTCGGTGGCCGCGTCGCCCAGATAGATGCGCGCTACCTGACCGCCCAGGCCGCCGGGGTTTGCGCTTCCCACGTTGCACAGGACCGCCACGGACAGGGCCTGCTGCGGGAAGCGGGCGAGGTAGGCCCGGTAACCCGAGGTGGCCCCCGTGTGGCTCACCGAGGGCACGCCGGCGAACGTGTCCACGAACAGCCCGGCCGCGTAGCTGATGGCGCGCCCGTCGTTCAGGTGCCCCTGATCCTCCATGAGGTCGCGCCATCCGGGAGCCAGGGTCGAGTGGGTGAGCGCCTCGTTCCAGGTGAGGAGGTCGCCGACGGTCGTCAGGAGGCCGCCGTTGCCATGCACGTCCTCCGTGGGGCGGTCGATCCGGAACGTGCCTTCCGGTCCAGCCTGATACGCCGAGCCGCGGCCGGGCACGATCCGCCGGTAGTCGTCCCGCCACCGGGTGTGGTCCATGCCCAGGGGCTCGAAGATGCGCTCCCGGGAGAACTCGGCGAACGGCATGCCGCTTACCCGCTCCACGATCACCGCGAAGAGGTTGAAGCCCGTGTTGCTGTAGCTGTACTCGTGGCCGGGCTGGAAGTTGAGGGCGCTCTGCCGGCTGACGATGTCCAGGACGTGGGCGTGGGTATGGGTGCGGTCGCTCCGGCCCCATCCGGAGATGCCCGCCACGCTGCCCCAGTCCCGGAGCCCGCTGGTGTGGGTGATCATGTGCCGGAGCGTGACCGGCGTGCCGTAGTCGGGCACCTCGGGCACGTACGTCCGCACGTCGTCGTCCAGGCTCAGCTTGCCCTCCAGAGCCAGGAGCAGGATGGCGGTGGCCGTGAACTGCTTGGACACCGAGCCGGCCTCGAAGATGGTCCGCGGCGTGTTGGGGACGTTCCACTCCAGGTCCGCCATGCCGTAGGCCCGGGTCAGCCGCGTGAGGCCGTTCCGGGCGACGCCAACGGCGCACCCGGGCGTGGTGACGCTGTCGAACCGGCCGAACACCTCGTCGACGCGGTTCGCGGCGTCGGGTGGGGCCTGGGCGCCGGCAGGGGTTGCCGCGACGAACACACCCGCGGCGAGGATCAGCAGGGCGGGCACCTTCCGTGCGGTGATCATGACTCCCCTCCACAGGATAGGGACCGGACATCTCGCTTCCGGCAGGGCCACCAGAATACTACGACGGGCTGCCAGTGTCCCGTAAGGGTGATCAGCGACATGGGTAATCAGGCACCGTGAACCTTGAGAGGGCGTTGCGTGAAGCGGGCCGGACCGCATGTCAGCCGGCGAATCTGCCTCACGTAGCCTCACGTCGCGCAGACGTTTCGCGGGTCGCTCGGCCCACCTCCGTCGTTGGCGAATCGCGGTAAGACGACCACGCGTTCGAGCGATCACCGTCCGTGGGCACTTGGCCGCGCCTATCGCGGCGAACTGACCGCGGGCCAGCAGCCGGTGGCGATGCGTGGTCAATCGACCGCGCATGGCGCGGCCAACTGCCCGAACGGGTCCGACGACCCTCACGAGTGGTCAGTTGACCGCGCGCCGAGGCCCGCGCATCCGGGCAGGCGGCTCGCGCTTAATGTGCGCCACTCGCTCCGTTCGCGCCACGCCGCGCGTGTCCGTGGATCCCTCAACCTCTACCTGGCTTAACTTCTGCCGCCAATTCCCTGACGGGCCCGTTACAGGACACTAGGCGGGAAGCTTTCCCCGGCAACGGGATGGGGCCATTGTAACCGCCGAGCGTCCGCCCTGGACCAAGCGGGCGTTTGCTGAGGCTCCGGTAGGCCGGAGCGGAACGACCAACGGGAGGAGGGGGATCGTGAAGCGAGTCGCGACGGCGTGGGTCCTGGCGTGTGCGATCGTGGGTCTGGGGTCGGCGACCGCGACCACGGCGGCCGCCCAGAGTTCCCGGGCGGTGGACAACCTGCGGGCCTTCGCCAAGCTCTACGGCTACGTGCGTTGGTTCCACCCCAGCGACCAGGCGGCGGCGCTGGACTGGGAGGCCTTCGCCGCGTACGGGGCCGGGCGGGTGCGGGACGCCGTCGACGCCGACGAGCTGCGCCGCACGCTGGGGGACATCTTCCTGCCCGTGGCACCGACGGTGCGTATCTACACCAGCCAGGAGATCCCGCCTCCCCTGCCGGAGGAGCTCGCGCCGGCCGATTCCGACCGCATGGAGGTGGTGGCCTGGCAGCACATGGGGGTGGGGCTCGGCAACCCCGACGACATCTACCGGAGCGTGCGCACCAACCGGGTGCCGCCGGACGGCGGGGGCGGGGGTGGGGTGGTCCTGGACGATGGAGTGGCCCCCGGAACCTTGTTCGAGGGGCATCCCCTGCCCGGCGACGTGGTGCGCAAGCCTCTGGGCCAGGGACTCACGGCCCAGGTGCCCCTGGCGCTCTACAGCCGGAACGGACAGACGCTCGGAACGCCCAACGTCTTCGATCGCCAGGCCCTGGAGGAGGACCTGGCCGCTTTCGACCTGGCGGCCCTCACGCCGGGGGACGAAGCCCTCCGGGTGGCGGACGTGATCATCGCCTGGAACGTGTTCCAGCACTTCTATCCGTACTGGGACGTGGTGGATGCGGACTGGGACGCGGTGCTGACCGAGGGTCTCGATCGGGCGATCGCGGACCGGGACGGCGCGGGCCTGCTCGCCACGCTGCGCTGGATGGTGTCCGGGCTCCAGGACGGGCACGGCTTCGTGTCGAACCCGGCATTCGAACGGGTCGCGTTCCTGCCGGCGCGCGTGGAGTGGATCGAGGAGCGGGTGGTGGTCGTGGCCACGGGCGCGCCCGACGTTATCCGCGTGGGTGACGTGGTGGCCACCGTGGACGGCCGGCCCGCGGCGGAGGTGTTGCGCGAAGGGGCGGACGGGTACTCGGGCTCGCCCCAATGGAGGATGTGGCGCGCCCTGGGCCAATTCGGAGCCGGCCCGCCCGAAAGCGAGGCGCGCCTGGAGCTTCACCGGGCCGGTGGGACCGTGTCCGCCACGGTCCGGCGGCAGGCGGAACAGCCCCCCGCGGAAGCGCGGCCCGCCGTCATCGAGGAGATGGAGCCGGGTCTCTTCTACGTGGACCTGGACCGGATGGACATCGACGCGTTCCAGGCGCGGGCGGAGGAGCTGGCCGGGGCCACGGGGGTCGTCTTCGATCTCCGGGGCTACCCCAACGGCAACCACCTGGCGCTCACGTACCTTGCGGACGACACCCTCGACTCGGCGTTCTGGCACGTGCCGCGGGTCACCCTCCCGGACCACGACGGCGAGCTGACGTACCGGGAGTCCCGCTGGACCCTGCCCCCATCCCTGCCTCGCTTCCGGGGGAGCATCGTCTTCATCACCGACGGGAGGGCCATCAGCTACGCCGAGAGCGTGATGGGCATCGTGGAGCACTACCGCCTCGGCGACATCGTGGGACAGCCCACGGCGGGGGCCAACGGCAACGTGAACCCCCTCCTGCTCCCGGGGGGCTACCGCATCTCCTGGACGGGCATGCGGGTCATCAAACATGACGGCAGCCAGCACCACCTCGTGGGCATCCAGCCGACGGTGCCGGTCACCCGGACGCTCGAGGGGGTCCGCGCCGGGAGGGACGAACTCCTGGAGCGGGCGCTCGAGCTGGCTCGGGGAGGTTGACCGGGCAGGTTCCGCGGCCGATTCTCATCACGCGCCGACGCTGAAGACCCTCCCGATCTTCGGCCGACGACCGGACCGTCCGGACGTCCGCGATCGCCGACCTCGACCGAGGATGCCGCCATGCGCACACCCGCCGCCATGCCCCTCCTGCTCACGACCCTCACCGCGTTGGCCTGCGCCGGCGAGCCCGCGGAGGAGGAGGCGCCGCCCGCCCCGGAGGCCGCGCCCGCCGCGTCCGAGCCCGCCCAGGAGGCCGCGGCCCCCGATAGGCGCGTCGTCATCGCCTACCCGACGGAGGGGGACACGGTGGACGGCGCCGAGATCACGGTTCGCCTCGAGGCCGTGGGCTTCCAGGTCGTCCCCGCCGGGGACACCACGTCCAACAGCGGCCACCACCACGTCTTTCTGGACCGGGACGTGTCCGAGCCGGGCGTCCCGATCCCCGCGGAGGAGGGCTTCATCATCCACATGGGGACGGGGGTGAGCGAGCTGGTCCTGCCCGTGTCGCCCGGGGAGCACCGCCTCATCGCCGTGGTCGGCGATGCGCTGCACGTGCCGCTGCGGCCGTGGGTGGTGGACACGGTCCGCTTCGTGGTGCGGGAGGGGATGTAACGTCAGAACCGACGCTGCAGGGCCCGTCTCGTCATGGCTGCCCTGAGGTACTTGAGCATGATCCTCGGGTAAGGCGTGAGCCCGATCGGGATGCCGTTCACTGCCTGGATCAGATCGCAGGCCCACATCTCGTTGGTCTCCACCAGCACGGGTCCGGAGTCGATGATGCTGATGTCCCAGCCGGCCGCGGGGATCTCGGGAAAGGCGTCGTGCACCCTGCGGCTGAGGTCGAGCACCTCACTCCAGTAGGGGAGCACCCTCCCCTCGATGCGCCCCCCCGTGGTCGGGTGGACCTCCGTGTACCGGGGAAGGCTGTGCGTTGCCTTGTTGCCTCCCATGCCGAGCCGTCCGGTATCCAGGTCCACGCCGGCATAGACGCCGTCCCCGGGGCGGAGGATCCTCACGTCTGCGCCCAGCGGCATCCTGAACATCGCGAAGAGGATCTCGACGGCACCCGTGGTGGGGTCCCTGACGGTGTTCATCCGGACGTTGCACAGCGCGCCCGTGGTCAGGTCCGCCAGGTCCCGATGGGTCCGCAGGCGCGGCTGCACGATCCAGATGTCGTGTCGGGTCGAGGACGACAGGACCGAAAGGAGCTCGTCCCGGTCCCGCGCCACGGCGTCTCCGTCCCGCCACGCTCCGTCCTCCTGCCGGCTCCAGATCCGGATCCCCTGGGCCGCGCCCGAGTCCGCGGGTTTGGAGCAGAGGTCCCCCTGCCACAGCGGTGAGTCGGCTTCGTGGATGGACGCCGACCCTCCCCGGTTGGAGCATTCGGCCAGGAGGGGGACCGTCGGCAGGCCCGCGGCGGTGCACCGCCGGAAGAACTCCAGCTTGCTCTGCCGTGGATCGCGGGACCCCACGGCGGCCACGAGGCTATCCCCGTTGTTCCTGGGTCCGAGGAAGAGGGGGGCCAGGGGGCGACGGCCGTCCTCGTAGAGGGCGAAAAGGTAGTACTCCGCGGGAAAGAGGCCCTCCCGAAACGCCAGGCCGATCATCTGTCGTAGCTGGCGGAGGCGGGAGACGCCGTGGAGGGTGCGGACCTCGCGGCCGGCGAGGCGTAGCGTGGACACGACCTCCCGCGGGAGCACGAACAGGAGGTTGATCAGGGTCCTGGGTAGACCGAGGCGCGCCCAACCGCGGTCCACCCACCCGCTTCGCTCCCAGTGGCTGCGCACCGACCAGAGGACCTGACGGGACAGGCGGCGGAGTTCCACCATGTCCGCGATGGCTTCCTCATTGGCCCCACCCCCTCCCGAGGACATCAGAAGCGTCGCTCCAGGGCTCTCCGCGCCTGAGCGGCCTTCAGGTACTTGAGCATCACGCCCGGATAGGTGGTGAGGCCGATGGGCCGGTCGTCGGCGACCTGAACGAGGGGGCAGCCACCCCAGATGTCGTTGGCCTCGACCAGGGTCGGCCCCGAACCCGTGATGGCGATATCCCAGCCGCCGGTGGCGTTCTCCGGAAAGACCTCGCCGTGGACCTTCCGCGCCAGGGAGGCGAACGCGGGCCAATCCGGGACGAGCCTGTCCGTGACGCGCGCTCCGGTCACCGGGTGCTGGTCCAGGAACGGCGTCCTGCGGCCCGGCACGTCCCTGGGACGGGCGGCTCTGAGGCGGCCGGTGTCGAGGTCCACCGGAGCGGCCACGCCCCCCAGCGCGATGTTGTCGCCCACGCCGCCGCACGGCAGCTTCACCGCCGCGAAGAGGATCTCCACGCTTCCCGAGGTCGGATCCCGATACGTGACGAGCCGGGCCGTGCTCAGAGCCCCGGTGGTCAGGTCGGCGAAGTCGGGATGCGTCAGCAGGCGGGGTTGGACGATCCAGTCCGCGTGGTCCTCGGAGGCCGCCAGGATCGCGAGCAGCTCGTCCCGGTTCCCGGCGACCGCGTCCCCGTCACTCCAGCCCCCGCCCTCCCGCCGGATCCACATGCGCGCCCCCCGGCCCTCTCCCGAGGAGGCCGGCTTGGTGAAGAGGTCCCCTCCCCACGCGGGCGAATCGGGATCGTGAAGGACGGGCGCGGTGCCGGTCACCGAGCACTCCGCCAGGATCGGGATTGTAGGCAGGCCGGCCGCGACGCAGCGCTGATGGAACTCGGGCTTGGTGCGCTGGGGGTTGCGGGCGCTCATGGCTGCGACCAGGACCTCGCCATTGGTCGGGTCGCTCAGGTAGAGGGGCGCCAGGTGAGAGCGTTCCGGGCGATAGAGGTGGTAGGCGTAGTACTCCACCGGATCCAGCCCCCAGCGTAGAAAGAGGCCGATCATGGCGCGCATCTGGCGGCCGCGTGACACGCGATGCTCATCGAGGACCTCCCTCCCGAACGCCGACAACGCTTGCCGAGCGTCGCGGAGCACCCTGGTCAGGCGATGCACGTGCAAGGGGAGCCCCATGGCGCGCCAGCTCCTGTACTCGTAGGTGCGGCGCGCCCAATGGCTCCTGACCGACCACAGGAGTTGGCGAGTCCGGCGCCGAAGCTCCGCCATGCGGGCGACGGCCTCGGCGTACTGGGGGTCGTCGCGCTCCAGCATGCTGGTGTCGGCTACGCGACCGAGTCGTCGGTTCTGCGCGCGTTGGAGCCCACGGCCGCCCTCAGGCACGCAACCGAGAGATCGGCCGGATCCTGGATTGCCTGGGGTGAACCCCCGGAGGACGCCCAGTCGAGGACCTGGACCGCTTCCTCCATGTGGTCCAGACGGTCCAGCGCCTCTGCGGCGGCTTCCAGGAACATCTTGTCGTTCGCGAGGCGGGCCATGGCCAGGATCTGGGCGGCGGCCAGGCCTTCCCGGTGGCCCCGGCGCGCCCCGGCCACATACTCACCGAGGTGAACCAGCGCGTTGGCCATGTGGCCGGACGCCACGTCGAGCCACGTGAGCGTGCACAGCGTCCGGATGGCCTCGGGGTGGAGGCGGATGATCTTCTTGGCCACGGCCCGGGCCTGCTCGGGCTGCTCGTCCTCCAGCATGGCGTCGATGGCCCGACCGAAGTACGTCAGGGCGTCGTCGTGCTTGCCCGCCTTGATGCACAGGTCGCCGGCGCGGTTCAGGGACGAGCCCTGGAAGCCCTGGACCGCCTGCTCGGCTTCCTTCTCCAGTACCGCGAGCTGACGCGCCAGATCGCGGGGACCGGTCTCGGAACGCGGAGACTCTCGACGGAACCAGTTGGGGAAGGCCATCATTGGGCAGGCGTGAGTGAAGGATGCGTCCGACAGAATAGGCAATCAGATGCCACGTGGGAATGCGGCCGTGCGCGGCGTTCTTGCAGCGGGCCCGCCCGGCGCCTCTATTGACCTGCCCAACCCATTGTTCAGCGCCATCCGGAGAGTCCCCATGGACGCGACCGACGCCGGCCCGGAGGCAAGCGCGGCTCCCGAACCCTCGACGCCAACCACGTACCTCCGTTGGCCTCCCCCCGGCCTGGAACGCCTCCAGGGCGACGTGTGGAAGATCGTCCGGGAGTTCTTCGTGGGTGGGCTGATCCTGGTCCTTCCTCTCCTGTGGGCGGTGGGGGAGACGCAGCCCTTCCATAGCGCGGGCCCCTTCGGCGAGGCCTGGTGGATCGTTCTCCTCACCACGGCGGCCGGACTCATGGTGCTCGTGACGTCGTGCATCAACGCGTTCCGGCTTCTGCGCAGGGCCGCGAACGCGACGGACGGCGGATACGGCTGGAAGACCGTGGCGCTGGTGGCGGTGGACGCCGACCGGGACACGGGCTTTCTGCTGCAGGCGGGGCGCGCGTTCTCCGTCCTCAGTCCTCCCACCCGGCACTCCCTGGCTCACGCGCGGCTGTGGGCCGCGGGCACCTGGCTCGCGGCCGCGCTCTGGCTTCCCGTCGGCTTCATCCTCGCCGTCCTCCTGTCCAGCCGGGGGGCCATGTCCGCTCCGGTTCTGGTGCTCTTCACCCTGCTGCCCATGGGCTTCCTTCTGGTGATGGGGCTCATCTTCAAGTCGTGGGAGAGGGGCGTGCTGAGAAAGGCGCGCAAGGAGTGGCACGACAAGCCCTGGTCGCAGGACCTGGAGCGAAGCGAGATCACCGACTGGCACGATGACCTGGGCCGGCGGGACGCCACCGAGCACCTGAAGGGAGGTAGGTCGTCCCGGTCGGGATGGGTCCTGCGGGCGAGCGCGTACGCGGTGGTCGTGGTCGCCGCCTTCGTCGTGGTGCCGTCCGTGACCCTGGTGGTCAGCTCCAGCGTGAGCCCCATCCTCTCCCTGATCGCCGTGCCCAGGTTCTCACGCACCCAGCAGAGGGCGGCCCGCGTGGAGGCGCTGTGGCGTTACCGCGTGCCGGCGGACGGCACCGTGACGCCCCAGGAGGCGGGGGAGATCCTCCACGTCCTGGAGAGCCTGTTCTCCCGCGCTGGAGACGATCCCATCGTGCGGCCCCCGGTGCGGACCTACGACCGGGAGCTCTATCCCGACTCCATGGTGCAGAACAACCCCACGGGCATGCCTCCGGGCACCTGGTCTGAGGAGATCTTCGCTGCCCTGGACACGCTGGGCCCCAACGCGGTCGACCACCTGCGGGAGGTGGGGAGCCATCCGGCCCTTCAGGAGATCTCCACTCTGGCCCGCGCGGAGGCGCTGGACGCGGCGGGGGCCCGCTGGATCACGCCCTTTCCAGACGACATGAACGCGGCGTCGTTTCCGATTCCCCGCATGGCAGGCCTGCGGGAAGCCGCCTACATCGCCGTGGGCCGGGCCGCGGCGTCCCTGGCCGACGGCCGGCCGGGCGAGGCCGAGCAGACCCTGCGGGAGGTCATCACGTTCGGGCTGCTCCTCGGCCGCGACGGGACGACCCTCATCGACAATCTCGTCGGCTACGTCGTAGCCGAGACCGGCGCCGAGGCTCTGGCGGGCTTCTATCGGGCCGTGGGCCGGACCGACGAGGCTCAGACCGTTGAGTGGACCATG
>DASWKP010000345.1:0-13509 GCA_036396575.1 Longimicrobiales bacterium
GGTCACGCTCCTACCGTTCACCAGCGACCTGCAGGACGCGCACCTGTTGCGCATCGGGGTCGAGCCCACGTCAAACAACGGCCTCGATCGTACGTCCCAGGTACAGATCGACAAGGTCACCACGGTACGCGCGGAGAAGGTGGGTGGGCAGATCGGGACGCTGGACGCGGCCCTAATGCGGCAGGTGGACGAGGCTCTGGGCAGATTCCTCGGGATCACCTGAGCCGGAGCGGCGACCACTACTCACGCCGCTTCCGTCTCCTGGGCCTCGGCCTGTACGACTACGGCGTGCGCACCGACGAGTGGGTGCCCGGCCCCCTCAACCCGGCGCAGACCCTGCGACAGGACGGTTGAGCGGATCATGTCGACGACCACGCGTACGTTCCAGATCCTGTTGGCCCTGGCCGAAGGCCCGCTGCACGGGTACGGCATCAAGCAGAAGGTGGAGGAGCGCACCGGAGGAGACGTGCGCCTCGGGTCGGGAACGCTCTACGAGGCCATCCACAGGCTCCTGGAGCGAGGGATGCTCACCGAGGTCGACGCGCCCGCCGACGAGCCCTCGTCGGGGGGACCGCCGCGGCGCTTCTACGCCCTCACCCCGGACGGTCGCGCGACGCTGGCCGACGAGTTGCGGCGCATGGACGCCGTGGTGCGTTTCGCCCGCGACCGGGATCTGCTCGGCGACGCGCCGCCGGGGTGAGCGGTCATCTGGTACTTGGAAAAGGGCAGGGACTCGAACGAGGCCACGGCTTTCTCATGGACGCCCACCTCGTAGCGGAGGGAACGGGCGGTAGCAATGCCTGAACGGGTCCGGCCGATGAAGCGCCTTGCCGCCACGGCCCCGGCGGAGCATCTTCCCGAAGGAAAAACGAAAGTGTTCCTTCAGCCGCCCGCAGTCCCACGTGACCCCGACCCTCGTCGACATGAGAGCGCGCGTCCGCGACGAGGCGGAGAACCGCCCGGGGGTGTACCGCTGGCACGGCCCCGGAGACGAGCTCCTCTACGTGGGCAAGTCCGTGCGAGTGCGCACGCGGCTCCTCTCCTACTTCCGCGCCGAGAGGGGGGACAAGGCGGCCGAGATGGTCCGGGAGGCGGCGCGGGTGTCGTGGGAGTACGTGGGGGACGAGTTCGGCGCCCTGGTGCGGGAGATGAAGCTCATCCAGCGCCACCGGCCGCGCTACAACGTCCAGCACAAGCGCAAGCGGTCCTATGCGTTCGTGAAGGTGACCGGGGACGTGGCGCCCCGCATCGTCCCCACGTCCAGGGTGGTGGACGACGGCTCCACGTACTACGGACCCTTTCCCCGTGTGGGCGCGGTGGGCGAGACTATCCGGGACCTCGCCTACGTCCTGGGCCTCCGCGACTGCCCGGCCGGCACCCCGATCTTCTTCGACGATCAGCTCGAGATCTTCGGCGAATCCGATGCCTGGGGAGCGCGGCGTCCCCCTCGGTGCCTGCGCGCGGACCTGGGCACGTGCCTGGCGCCGTGCTGCGGGCGCGTCGGTGCGGCGGAGTACCGGAAGCGCGTGCGCCAGGGGCGACGCTTCCTCGAGGGTCGCACGTCCGCGCCCGTCGAACGGCTCCGGGAGCGCATGGAAGCGGCCGCCGCCGCGATGGAGTTCGAGTACGCCGCCATCCTCCGGGACCGGCTGGAGCGACTCGATCGCTTCCAGGAGGAGCTGGCGGCCTTCCAGGGCACGGTGGAGAGCCTGAGCTTCGTGTATCGCGCTCCGGGCCACGGATCGCGGGACCGCCTCTACCTCATCCGCCGGGGCCGCATCCGCGCGGAGGCGTCCCCGCCCCGGTCCCGTAGGGAGCGCTCCCGGGTGGAGGCGCTGGTGCGGGGCGTATTCTCCGGAGTGGATCCCGGCCCTGCCCGCCTCACCGCCGAGGAGGCGTCGGAGATCCTGCTGGTGGCGCGCTGGTTCCGCCTCAACGCCGGGGAGCTGAAGCGAACGACAGCGCCGGAGGCGTGGTTGGGCGGAGCTTGAGCGGCGGAGGTCGGCTAGTGTCCGGCGGCCATCTCCCTCACCGTCCGGAACTCCGCCTCCGTCACCGCCTGAACCGACAGGCGGCTCTGACGAACCAGCACCATGTCGGCCAGCTCCGGGCGGGCCTTGATGTCGGGAAGGCCGACGCCGCTCTCGAACTTCTCCACGAACTCGATGTCCACCAACCACCAGCGCGGCTCGGCCTCGGTGGACTTCTCGTCGAAGTACTTGCTCTTGCGGTCGAACTGCGTGGGGTCCGGGTAGGCCGCGGAGCACACCCGGGCGATCCCCGCCACCCCCGGTGGATCCTGCCGGGAGTGGTAGTAGAGGACCAGGTCCCCCACCTCCATGGCACGCATGTTGTTCCGGGCCGAGTAGTTGCGAACCCCGTCCCACAGGGTGCGGCCGTCGCCCTCCAGGTCGTCGATGGAGTAGACGTCGGGCTCGCTCTTCATGAGCCAGTACCGCTTCGCCATGCGCTGCCCCCCTCTTGGAGCCCGTGGTGATGGACAGGTGGGTTGCCGCCCGTGTACACCCCACCCGACGAACGGTGGCATTCGAGCGAGCGCTCGCACTTCACGACCTCGTGGCGGCCCTCCCCTACCACACCAGATGCAGGCGGTCCTGACGGCGGAACACCCAGTGGCGCCGGCCCTCCTGGTCGAGATAGACCTCCTCCTCCTGGCGGCAGCTCGCCGTCCTGCCCCCCCACTCAGGGATGGCCGAGGTGGCCTGGAGCTCGACGGAGTGCCAGGTGGAGGGCAGCAGAACCGCATCGCCGCGAACCGGCACCCCCTCCTGGGCGTCCCAACGGCCGATGAGGGGTCCGGCGCCGTGGCCGTGGTCCCCGACGGGGTGGCCGTAGACCGTCCCGTCGATCCCCTCGGCGCGCATTCGGGCCAGCGCCGCGGCCAGGATCCGGTTGCCGGTGCGCCCGGCTTCCATCTCCTCGACCACGATGTCCTGGAGGCGGTTGGAGGCGGCCAGGCACGCCTGGAGACCTTCGGGCGGCCCGGTCTCGCCGGGCCGTAGCACGTAGCCCAGGTGCTGCGTGTCGGTGTGGAGGTTCATGGCCACCACACCCACGTCGGTCCACAGCAGGTCGCCCTCCTGGATCACCACGGGCCCCGGCGGGACCTCCCCCGCCCTCTGCACGTCCACGGACGTCTGGAACCAGGTCGTGTAGCCCAGGTCCCGGATGCGTTGCCTCAGCCACCACACGACATCCTCGGTGGTGGTCTCCCCCGGAGTGATGACGGCGTTCGAGAACGCCTCGCTGACCAGGGCGTGGACGGTCTCCTCCATCTTACGGTAGCGGGGCATCATCTCGGGCACCCGCACCGCGATGTAGTCGAGCGCCAGGCGGGGCTCACGCTTGACCCGGCCCACGTACGTGGGCCCGAGGGCCTCCTCGAGCGCCTCCCTCTCTCCCGCGTGAAGGCCGTCCGAGAAGGCCCAGTCGGGGTCGATGTTCAGGACGATGTTCTCCGGGTCCCGGTCCTCCACCAACTCCCCGAGCAGACGCCACTGCTCGTCGCCCCACAGCTCCCCCGTGTCCTGGGTGGGCGCCGGCCGGCTGGAGCGGAACGCCTCGAAAAGTCCTCCCTGGCTGGTTCCGCCAAGGGCCAGGCGCTCCACGGTGCCGTCGTCCCGCCGCGTGAACACGTAGATGGAGCGGCGCCGGGCGGCGAACGTGGTCGGCGACACCATCGACCGGAAGACCGGATCCTCGGCGTACTCCCGCATGGACAGGATCCACATGCGGGCTTCGTACCGGGCCATGAGCTCGGGCAGCACCCGCTCCAGGCGGGCCTCGAGCCACGCCTGCTGCTCCGCGGCCTGCTCCCTGAGGCTGGGGAGGGGATGGATGCGAGCGGGAGCGTCCGCAGGCACGAACACCGGCTGCTGCGCGGCCAGGCGGTGCGACGACAACGAAGCGATCGGGACGAGCGCGGCGAGGGCCGCGATGGGGAGGAGCCGCATGGAGCCTCCGGGCAGAGGGTGGCGCGGGCGGCACACCCGCACCTGGCAGGCGGCGGGCGCGGCGCGAAACCGTCAGAAGTTGCGGAGAATCACCAGGATGGTCGTCGCGACCCAGCCCACCATGGCCGTACCGAGCAGGATCTTCTCCAGCAACGTCGCGGACTGGGTTCCCTTCTCGCCATGGAACCAGGCCACGATGGCGGTGGCCATGACCCCGAAGACCGACAACACCAGAGAAAGGTCGAAGATCAACCGGGGAACGGTCTCGGCCTCAACCAGATTCCACAGGAAGGATGGGACTCCCACCCACGCCACGAGGGACCCGCCCACGATCTGCACGACGCGCCGGCTCTTCAGGTCCTCGATCAGGCCGGCCAGGCCCGTCAGGTCGGAGGGCGCTTCGTCCTGCCCCGCCGTGCCCGGACCACGCAGGAGTCGCTTCACCACGTCGTCCACAGTGGGTCTGTGCGCGGGCTCCTTGGCCAAGCACCGCTTCAGGAGGTCAGCCAGGCTCGGGTCCACGCCCGGGAGCAGGTCCCGCAGGTCCCTGGGTTCCTCCCGGAGGTGGGCCGTGGTCCACTCCCGACGCCCGCTGGCGTCGAAGGGGCCTTCACCCGTGAGGGTTTCGTAGGCGGTCACCGCCAGGCTGTAGACGTCCGCCTGGGCCGTGACCGTGTGCCCCGCGAGCTGTTCGGGGCTGGCGTAGCGGGGATTGCCGAGCACCTGGCCCGTCTGGGTGAGGCGGCCCGACTCCGCGGATTCCTCGTCCAGGACCCCCGCGATGCCGAAGTCCGAGAGCATGGCCCGCCCGGACTCATCGTCGAAGAGGACGTTTCCGGGCCGCACGTCCCGGTGGACGAAGCCGTTCCGGTGAGCGGAGGACAGCGCCGACGCCACCTCCGCGATGACCCGCCGGGCATCCTCCTCGGACAGCCGTCCTTCGGCTGCGATCCGGTCAGCCAGGGTCCGGCCCTTGATGTGGGCCATGACCAGAAAAGGGGCACCACCTTCCAGGCGGCCGAACCGATAGACCGGCACGACGTTGGGGTGGGACAGGGAGGCCGCCGAGCGGGCCTCCCGCTCGAAGCGCTTGCGAGCCACCTCGTCCACCGCCAGCTCCGGGCGGAGGATCTTCACCGCCACGAGCCGTCCCAGGTCCGTCTGCCGCGCCAGGAACACCCGCGCCATGCTCCCCTCGCCGAGAGCCCGAATGCCTTCCAGGCCCTCCGGCAGGTCGGGTATCGTCTCTTGTGCCGCCATGATGTTGCCGGGCCGGGGGGGCCGCGCCCCGTCATCAACTCGTCCGGGGCCGCACGCGTCAACACCTTACGGCGCCGGCCGCGCCGCGAAAAGGGGAGGTCGCGCCGTGAAGGGGGGAGGTCGCGCCGCGAAAAGGGGAGGTCGCGCCGCGAAAAGGGCACTTCGCGTCGCGAAGGGGGCCTCCTCGCTGCCTCGACTGGCCTGATGGGGAGGAAGCTCCGCCGGGCATCGTCCGAGGACCGCGGGAGAGTGGACGGCCGCCCACGCGCGCGAGGTGGGGCGCTCTCCGGCGATAGGGGCAAACGCCCGTGGCGACGGCCGCCCACGCGCGCGCGGCGGGGCGCAAACATCACATGGCGTGCAAGCGAAACAGCTCCGTGCAAGATCGACCGCCATTTCTGGCGGTGTCCATCACACGGCCGCCGAAGGGCTCTCGGCTCGTGGCGCATTGACCGCCACATATGGCGGTGAATGCCACATCGCCGCTGAAGCGCCGCGTGCGGTGTGATGTTTGCACCGTGGACCGCTCCTGGCCACGTCGGCTTCTACGCTCCGTTCGATGGCCACCCTCGTGCCGCTCGCTCGCGCCCCCGTGGGAGGTCGCGCGCTCCGGCCCTCCTCGCTCGCCGCCGGCCCCAACCGCGGCCGCCGCCCGACCCGCGGCCGCCAGCCCCGACCCTCGCCCGCCGCCCGACCCACCCCCGACAGCGAGGAACCACCCAATAACCAGGACGCCACGCCGCAGTAAGTTGCACGCCGTGCCATGAAAAGGGCACGCCACGCCGCAGAAAGGGGCCCGTCGCGCCGCGAAGAGGGCCCGTCGCGCCGCGAAGAGGGGCACACCGCGCCACGAGAAGTTGCACGCCGCGCCACGAAGAGGGCACGCCGCGCCGGGAAAACGGCCACGCCGCGCCGCCAAGAGGGGCACACCGCGCCACGAACAATTTCACGTCGCGCCACGAAAACTTGCACGTCGCGCCGCGAAAAGGGGCACGCCGCGCCGCGAAACCAGCGGGGTCGCCGCCGGGACCCTTGACGCAGGCCGCAGGTGTGTTGTAGTGTATCGTAACATCGATACATTCAGCGCCGCGCCCGGACGGAGCCCGCATGTTCGGAGACATCGATCCACGAAGCCCCACACCGCTCTACGAGCAGATCGCCTCGCGAGTCCGTGTGGCCGTGGCTGCGGGGGACCTCGATCCGGGGGATGCCCTGCCGTCGGTTCGGCAGCTCGCCCGAACCCTGCGGGTCAATCCCGCCACGGTGGTCCAGGCCTATCGGGAGCTCGCGGCGGACGGCTTCGTGGAGATGCGGCACGGGGCGGGGACATTCATCCAGGAGGTGGGCGTGATCCGGAAGGAAGAGGAGCGTACGGCCCTCGCCGAGGAGATCGCCCGAACCGCCCTTCAGGAAGCGGCCCGCAAGGGCGTCGCCGCCGCCGAGGTCCTGGATGCGATGAAGGCACAGATGGGCACCGAAACCGCCGTCGAAGGGCTGCTCCATGAGTAACGCCATCGAGTTGGACAGGGTCACGTGGCAGGCCGGGAAGTCGTTCGCCCTCAAGGACCTGAGCCTGCGTGTCCCGATGGGCTCCATCTACGGGTTCCTGGGACCCAACGGGTCCGGCAAGACCACCACGATCCGCCTCTTCATGGGCATGATCCGCCCCAGGTCCGGCTCCATCCAGGTGCTGGACGGGACGGTGCCCGGCGACCTTCCCCGGGTTCTGGCGCGGGTGGGGTACGTGCCCGAGCGGCCCCATGTGTACCCCGGCCTCACCGTGGGTGAAGCCCTCAAGTACCACTCGGCATTCTATCCCCTGTGGGACGAACACTGGGCCCGGGAGCTGCTGGACCGCCTCGGCCTGGACGCGGGCCGCAAGATCGCCCGCATGTCCAAGGGTGAGAACGGCAAGCTCCTCATGCTCCTCGCCCTGTCCCAGCGCCCCGAGCTTCTGGTGCTGGACGAGCCCACCGACGGGCTCGACCCCGTCGTGCGCAGGGACGTCATGACCGCCGTCCTGGACTACGGGTCCGAAACGGGGGCCACGATCTTCATCTCCAGCCACCTGGTCCACGAGCTCGAGCGCATCTGCGACTGGGTGGGCGTGCTGGATGACGGCGAGCTCGTGGCCGAGCTGCCCATGCAGAGCTTCAAGAACGGCATCAAACGGCTGAGGGTGCAAAACGCCCCGGCCCTCATGCCCGACGCACCCTTCGTCCTACTGTCCCGCCAGCCCAGCGACGGCATCGTGCAGGGCGAGACGTGGACGGTGCGTGGATGGCAGGACCCGATGCGTCAGTATTTCGAAGGGATAGGAGCCCAGGTCAGGGATGTCATCGACCTGGACCTCGAGGAAGGCTTCGTGGAGCTGCTCCGCTCCTCGCGCCCCAACAACCACCGGAACTAGTCCTATGGCGACGCAGATTCTCCTTCTCCACTGGAAGGCGGTCCGGATCGGGCTGATCCCCTTCGTGGTGGCCGCTTTCGCACTGCCGCTCATCGCGGTCCAGGGACTCGGCACCACGGGAGGCGGCGCTCTGTCTCTGGACGCGTACCGGGCCGTGGCGGCGTTCCAGATCTTCATGCCGCTCTTTCCGCTGCTGGCCGCGGCCGTCGGAGCGACGCTGGCACTGAGTGCCTGGAACTGGGACCATCAGCAGGGCCACGTCTACGCGCTGAGCCTGCCGCTCCGGCGCTGGGAGTACTCCCTTCTCAAGCTGGGCGCCGGCGTGGTGCTGGCCCTCATCCCGACGGGAGCCTTGCTGACGGGGTCCCTCCTGGCCACGGCCTCGGTGGACCTGCCTACGGGCCTCAACGCCTACCCGCTGGACCTGACGCTGCGCTTCCTGTTCGCGTCGCTGCTGGCGTATGGCGTGCTGTTCGCCCTGGCCTCGGGCACCACCAAGACCGCGACGATCGTCCTCACGTCGCTGATCGTCCTGCCCCTGGTGGCTGAGGGGATGCTGGGTTTCATGGCCAACTTCTTTCCCTCGATCGACCAGGTCAGCGTCGTCGAAGAGGTCTTCAGGGCCATTTGGGAGTCACCCGGTCCCCTCCGCGTGTTCTTCGGCAACTGGATGCTGATCGATGTCTAGACGCGAACGGTTGGCGCTGCCGCTGATGGCGGTACTCCTGATCGCGGGAGTACCTGCCCCGGCCAGCGCACAGGACGCTCCGCGAGCCGAGCGGCCGGAAGTCGAACGGCTGGAGGCGGAGCTCAGGCAGCTCCTGGCCAGGATGGGACCGGTCAGTGACAGGGCCACCCTGGAACGGGTCACGCGCGACTCCCTGCGGGCGAAGCGCGCCCAGGAGGCGGCTACGATCGACACCGTCTCGGTGGGCCCGCTCCGCATCGTCACGGTCGCGGAGCGCGCCGACGAGGCACGCAGGGCCTTCGCGGCGGTCTGGTACGACCTGGAGCCTCAGATCGCCGGCGCCGTGGACATGTCGAAGGCCACCTTCGTCTATGACGCCACGGATGAGCTTCGGTACCTCCGCTTCCAGGAGACTTCCTACCGGGTCGACGGGCGACGCTGGACGGGTGACTGGCGCGTCCGCTTCGACGACGACCTCCTCGTCGAGCGCATTCGCCACAGCCTCTTCTCGGAGGTGTCTCGCCAACTCCCCGACGGCCTCCAGACGTGGTTGCGAAACTGGCCCGTCACCCCCGCGCCCGAGCGGAGCATGGGCGATCTCTACCGCGCCCTGGTCCTGAACGGGACGCGCGCCACCGAGGCGTGCGTGGAGGGAGACCTGGAGAGCTGCTGGTCGTCTCTCGGTTTCGTCGGCGATGCCGCCCGCCTCGCCGACTGGGTGCCGGATGCTCCGGGAGCATTGGGGACGTGCAGTCACGATGTCGACGCCCTCTCCACCCTGCTGGCGGAAACCGGTTTCCTGTGGGGGACCAAGTGGAGCGGGTGGGGGGAGTGCATCCCCCTGAGCCGCGAATACCGCGGTGACTTCGTCGGCTTCGCCCTCGCCCGTGGCGGGGAGGGGTCACTGAGGAGACTGCTCGCCGAGTGGCCCGACGAGGTCCCGGTCGCTTACGGGGATTCCCAACCCGGAACGGTCCAGGGGGAGGTGCTTCTGGACCCGACCACCAACGTAGTGACCTTCGGGACCGACGTCCGGGCTCGCCTGTCCCACGCCGCCGGCATGAGCGAACACGAGCTCGTGGCGGCGTGGCGGGACCGCATGATGGACGCGCGTCCTGACGTCCGTGTGGACGAGGACCGGGACCGCACGGCCTCTTTCATCTGGGTCGTTTTCTTCGCCGCCTTCGCCATGAGGAGCACACGATGGCGTTTGGGATGAGACACTGGATCGGGCTCACGCTGGCCGGAATGGCGGTAGCGCTCGTCTACCTCTATCCGCCCCGCTCCGCCGATGACCTCAACTTGAGGTTCGTGCGGGAACGCCCGAGCACGCCGGCCGGGGACCTTCTGCTGAAGCTCGATGTCGAGGCCAGGGGCATGAGGTCCCAGATCCAGCGAACCCGTTGGTCGGATTCGTTGCGGGCCGTCCTCGCGGCCGATCGCGAGGCCGGGCGCTTCACCTCCCTGGGTCTGCCCTCGCAGTGGTCCGTCGCTGGGGCCGACTCCGCGAGGAGTTGGTTCGACGACAAGGCCAGCGCCTTGGAGGGGGGAGGACCGAGCCAAGTCCAGCTCGGCGTGTTCTTCGTGGACGCCGCCACGGGCCTTTCCGATGACACCCGGGGACGGGTGGTCGATTCGGGGTGGGAGTACTACGCGGGAACGCTGGACGACGGTCACCCGTATTGCTTCGCGCTGAGTACCTGGCGGAACAGGCCGCCGAGTCCTCCGCTGAGCGGGGAAGGCGACGGCGCCGCCCCCTTCGGGCCGTGCCGCTGGTGGGCTCGGTACGGACTGCCCGGGGAGCACGTCGGTCGCTGGTTGCTGAACGCCGGGTGGGCTTTTGCCTCGGAGGACGAGGGGTCGCTGTTCGTGACCAGGCAACTGGTTTTCTCCAGACAGCTCCAGAAGAACCCTCCGCTGGTGAGCGTCCTGAATGGCGACTGGGGCCATCGCGTGGAAAACATGGAGCCCGACACCGAGTCGTGCCTCCAGGGTGATCTGGCCGCGTGCCGCGATCTGGTCCTGAGGCGGTCGGGCGAGGCGAGCGGCGTCGTGGCGTCGGACCCATGGGTCAACACACTGGAAAGGACGCTGCAGGAGACGACCGGCTTCCTGGCCTCGGAGACAATGACGTCTCGCCTGGCGTGGCGCTCGCTCGCGGTACCCTTCGCACTCCTCTTCGCGGACCTCAGGAAGGAGTTCGGCGACGACGCCATGCTGCGCTTCTGGGGCGACGATCGCCCGGTGGCCGAGGCGTTCGAAGCCTCGTTCGGTGTGGAGATCGGCGCGTGGACGAACGCCTGGATGCTCAGGTACGCGGAGCCCACCGCGGGTCCGCGCATGACGGCGGGGACGCTGCTCCTGAGCCTGCTGACCGTGCTGGTGGCGTTCGCGCTGGGGTTCGTGGCCCAGCATCGCCGTCAGGTGGCATGAGGGGGCGCTTAGGGCCGCCGGCGCGCGGCGGCCCTCGCCCGATCCATGGCGGCGAGGAGCTGGTCGTGGATGGCGTCGGAATCGGCCCCGCCGGAGCGGGCGAGCCAGTGACGGACCTGCTCCAGGGCCTGCACACCCTCGTCGAGCTCCTCCGCGGTTCGGGCGCGGGCCTCGATCAGCTCGCCCTCCATCACGCCCTCGGGGATCCGGGGCGCGTCGCGATCCCGGCGCCGGCCGGATGGGCCTGACCGCTCCTCCAGGTTGGACAGCGTGCGGGCCGTATGCTTGACGAAAGTCACGCACTGGTCCACGGCCTCCATGAGGCCTGGAAAGCGGTCCTGCTCCGCCCGGGTGAGGCGATGGAAGTGGCCCAGGATGGACGCTCGGGCCGTGCGAGCCTGGCGGACCGCCTGGACGTGGCGCCCGAAGTGGCGGGCCTCCGTGGCGCCCGCGCTCGTGGAGGCGCTCAGTCCCCGCCTCGGGCGACCGGGCCGCAGGACATCCTCCAGCGTGAACCCGTGCGCGACCACGTCCCGGTATCCCGCGGCCAGGAACGCCACCGCGACCAGAGCCACCGGCAGGCTGAACGCCGGGGTTCCCGCGGTGAGGAGGTCCACGACCAGGAGGGCGGGAACCAGGATCAGGAAGGCCAGGGCGCCCCATCTGTAGGCCGGAACGGGATCCCGGCGGCCCCGGGCGGGGCGCGACATCCCCCTGACCTCCACCGTGGCCCCCCTGGCCGCCTCGCCCGCCGTCTCCTTGAGAACCTCCAACAGTTCCTGGGCGTCCTCCCAGCGCCCGGCGGGATCCTTGACGAGGCAGCGGTCGATGGCAAGGGCCAGGGTCTCGGAGCAGTCGCTTCGGAAGGCATGGACCGGCGGCGCTTCCTCGGTGAGGTGCTTGACCAGGAGCGCCTGGGTGCTGTCGGCCTCGAAGGGCAATCGTCCGGTGACCATGCGGAAGCCCACCACACCGAGCGAGTACAGATCGGCTCGGTGGTCCACGGCGTCGCCGGCCGCCTGCTCCGGGCTCATGAAGTGGGGAGTGCCGACGAACATATGGGTCCCGGTGAGGCCCTTTTCCTCGCTCTCCATGGCTTTGGCGATTCCGAAGTCCGTCAGCACTACCCGCGCCTCCTTCCCCTCCAGGAGGATGTTGTCGGGCTTCACGTCCCGGTGGACCAGTCCCACCCCGTGCGCCGCCCCCAGCCCCGCCACCGCCTCCGCCAGGATGCGGCTCGCCTCCACCGTCCCGAACGTGCCCACGCGGTCGAGTCGCTGTCGGAGGCTCTCGCCCTGGACGAAGGGCATGACGTACCAGGCGACCCCATCGGCCTCGCCCACGCCATAGACCTCGATCACGTTGGGGTGGCGGAGCCGGGCGATAGCGCGAGCCTCCCGCTGGAATCGCTCCACCACGGTCCCCGAGAGGATCAGATCCGGCCGCAGGACCTTGATCGCAACCGTTCGATCCAGCTTGGGGTCGTGGGCGCGGAAGACCTCGGCGAAGCCTCCCCGGCCCACGAGGTCGCCAACCTCGTAGGCGGCACCGAGCGCCTGCTGGAGGCGCTCACGTGAAGCGGTCTCGCTCGGGGCATCATGGGAATCGGCGGCGGCCATGGCCCCAAAGTGTGCCGGGAGGGGCGCAATTGCCAGAAAGCCGGGCGCTACGGGAACTCCTGGCTTCCTGTCCCGGCTGGGCTCAGCCAGCCGGTCGCGGCCCCGCCGCCACGACCTCCGGAGCCGTCTCCGACGCGTACTGCTCGAAGTTGGCGCGGAACATGTCGGCCAGCTCCCGGGCCTTGGCGTCGTAGGCCGCCGGATCGCTCCACGTCGCCCGGGGCTGGAGCACGTCGTCCGGCACTCCCGGCACAGCGACGGGGATGTGGAACCCGAACACGGGCTCGGCCACCGTCTCCACGCCATCCAGGGCTCTGGACAGCGCCGCCCGCACCATGGCCCGCGTGAACCCGAGGCTCATGCGGTGGCCGACGCCGAAGGGACCGCCCGTCCAGCCGGTGTTGACCAACCACACGGTGGCGTTGTGGGTCCTGAGCTGGTCGCCCAGCATGAGCGCGTAGACGGACGGGTGCCGGGTCAGGAACGGCGCACCGAAGCACGCGCTGAACGTGGCCTTGGGGTCCGTGACCCCCCGCTCCGTTCCTGCCACCTTGGCCGTGTACCCGCTGATGAAGTGGTACATCGCCTGCTCGGGCGTGAGCCGGGCGATGGGTGGGAGCACGCCGAAGGCGTCGGCCGTGAGGAAGACCACGTCCCTGGGATGCCCCGCGTTCCCCGGGATGACCACCTTGGGGATGAACTCGATGGGGTACGAGGCCCGGGTGTTCTCGGTGATGGTGGAGTCAGCGTAGTCGATCTCGCGCCGGCCGTCGCGAAACGCCACGTTTTCCAGGATCGTCCCGAAGCGCCGGGTGGCGTGGTAGATCTCCGGCTCGCCCGCTTCCGTGAGCCCGATCGTCTTGGCGTAGCACCCGCCCTCGAAGTTGAAGACGCCCCGGTCGCTCCAGCCGTGCTCATCGTCGCCGATTAGGCCCCGATCCGGATCCGCCGACAGGGTCGTCTTCCCGGTGCCCGAGAGGCCGAAAAACAGGGCCACCACGCCGTCGTTCCCGACGTTGGCGGAGCAGTGCATGGGCAGCACGCCCCGGTCCGGCAGCAGGTAGTTGAGGACGCCGAAGACGGATTTCTTGATCTCGCCCGCATAGCTCGTGCCGCCGATGAGCG
>DASWKP010000346.1:0-10818 GCA_036396575.1 Longimicrobiales bacterium
CCTGACGACCGACCGCGAAGGCGCACCCGGCTTCTACACCCCGGTGACGGGCTGGAGCACCGCGCCCTGGGACGCGGGCGACATGCCCTACACCATGTGGATGGCCGGCGACACGCCCGTGGGTGGGCTCATGGACCTGCCGGATGAGGCCGCGGCGGCCGGAGCCCCGCCCCACTGGATGGCCTACATCTCCACACCCTCGGTGGACGCCACCGTGGCGAGGGCTCAACAGCTCGGTGCCAGTCTCGTGTGGGGGCCCCTGGACGTTGCCGGCGTGGGACGGGTGGCGGGCCTGGCCGATCCGCAGGGCGCGCACTTCGCGGTGCACGAGCCCGAGGGCGAGGCACCAGGGAGCGACGACCCGCCGTCCGTGGGTGAGTTCTCATGGCACGAGCTGGCCACCACGGACTGGGAGGGCGCGTACGAGTTCTACACGGAGCTGTTCGGTTGGCAGAAGGCCGACGACATGGACATGGGCGAGATGGGCACCTACCGGATGTTCTCACGGGGTGCGCATCCCCTGGGGGGGATGTTCAACAAGCCCGAACAGATCCCGTTCGCTCACTGGCTGCTGTACGTGCGCGTGGCCGACATCGACCAGGCGGTGGAGCGTGTCGTGGCGCTGGGCGGTCAGGTCCTGAACGGCCCCATGGAGGTGCCAGGCGGTGACCGGGTGGCGCAGTGCATGGACCCCCAGGGCGCGGGCTTCGCCCTGCACGCCACCAAGGGGGGCTGACGCTCGGTGGGGTGCCGGCAGGCCCCCGGCGACGGGTGCCTGCCAACCATAACGCCACCCGACTCATCCAAGTGGGCAACAAGGGAAGCGCGTCCGGGTCCGGACGCCGCATCGGGACGACGACCGGGGAGTGCGGATCATGGTGAAGAGAGTCGCGGGCGCGGCGGTGGCCCTGCTGTTGGCGATGGGTCCCGCGGGCATCCAGGCACAGGTCGAGTTCTCGTGGGGTGCGTCCATGGCTCCTGGACGGACGCTCAGGGTGGAGGGGATCTCCGGGGACGTGCACGCGGTGCTGGCTTCGGGCTCGCGGGCGGAAGTCGTGGCCACCAAGCGGGGGAGGGAGTCCGACTTCGACGAGGTCAGGATCCTCGTCGAGGAGACCGGGGACGAGGTGACCGTGTGTGCGGTCTACTCCTGGCGGGACGGGGCAACCTGTGACGAGCGCGGGGATCGTGACCGGGACCGCGACGGCCGCCGCGGCCGCCGGAGCATCGACGTGAGCGTCGACTTCGAGGTACGCGTGCCCGCGGGCGTGGACTTCGAAGGAGCCGTCGTGTCGGGAGACGTGGACATCGTGGACGTTCGCTCCCGCGTTCGGGCCAGCACCGTCAGCGGCGATGTCTTCGTGTCCACCAGTGAGGTGGCGTGGGGCAGCACGGTAAGCGGCTCCATCGAGATCGAGATGGGCAAGGTCGACTGGCGGGACCTGAGGCTCTCCACCGTCAGCGGAGACATCACGCTCTACCTGCCGGTGGCTCTGCACACCGACATCGAGTTCGAGTCCCTGTCCGGAGACTTCCGCTCGGACTTCGACGTGTCGGTGCGGCGTCGGTCGAACCGCTTCATCGGCTCCGAGCTGAACGGCACGATCGGGGACGGCGGCAGGACGTTGAGCCTCAAGACCGTGAGCGGGGACGTCCGCATCCGGAGGGCTCGCGGAAGCTGACGCTGGCCGCCGCGCGGTCGACAACCCCCCGGGCCCTTGCCGTGCGACGCGGTGAGGGCCCGGGGGTGTTCTCGTGGCGAGGGTGGTCCGGGCCCTGTGGTCCGGGCCGGGTTGCGCGGGGCCGCTCCCGGGTGGACCTTGATGCGTCCCGCGAAGGGTCGACGAGCCCGTCGGCCTCGGCCTGGGAGCAGGAAGCGGGCGGATGCGGCCTCCATCCGTTGCCGACGGGGCGTACGGGGCGCATTTTCCACGTACGCGAGTTCGCACAGCGCAGGGACGCCACCCGCTCGACTCGACCAAGTAATTCATGCAAGTCAAAAAAACCGTCGTCTTCGCGGACGTCTGTGACAGCACGTCGCTCTTCGAACGCCTCGGAAACGAGCGTGCTCGGGCCCTGATCAAGGACATGCTCGAGCGGCTTTCCGGCCAGACCCGCCTGTATGGTGGAGTGGTCGTGAAGAGCCTGGGCGACGGCATGTTCTCGTCATTCGACAAGGCGGACGACGCGGTCAGCTACGCCATGGGGGCACAGCGCTACGCCGAGAGCGCCGAGGACGCCCCCGAGTTGCGGGTGGGGCTCGTGGAGGGCGGGGTGATCATCGAGGAGGGCGACCTCTTCGGGGACGCGGTCAACGTGGCGGCCCGCCTGAGCGACCTCGCGGGCAAGGGCCAGATCCTGACGACCGTGGAGACGATCACCGTCGTCAAGGTCGAGAAGGAGGTGGACACGCGGCCCCTGGGCCCACGTCAGGTCAAGGGTCGGCGGGAGCCCCTGGAGGTCGTGGAAATCCTCTGGGAGGAGGAGCAGAAGGCCTACACCTCTCTCCGATTCACGCCGATGATGCAGGACGTCCTCAAGCGCGTGATCCGCCTGAGGTGGGAGGACAAGACGGCGGAGCTCAGCTCCGGTGGAGAGGAGTACCACATCACGCTGGGCCGCTCCGAAGAGAACACCGTCCAGGTCGACAACCCGGAGGCGTCCCGCCGGCACGCGACCATCGAGCTGCGCAACCGGAACTTCTACCTCATCGACCACTCCACGAACGGCTCGTACGTGTCCGCGCCGGACGGGTCCGCGATTCCGGTGCGCCGGGAGGCGTTCCTCCTCACCGGCGCCGGCGACATCGGGCTCGGCATGGTGCCGAATCCGGGGGCGGCCAACCTCATCAGCTACTCCATCCTCGAGGGCGCCGACCTCGGGGCAACCGCCTGACGCTCCAGGAGCGCGGCGGCCCCCCTCAGCCGTAACGCCCCGGCGCGCCTCTACTCCTGGCCGCCATGCGCGTCTCCCTGTTCGCGACCTGCCTGGCCGACCGCTTCTTCGCCGAGGCGGCCGCCGACGCCGTCCGCCTGCTCCGCTCCCTGGACGTGGACGTCGTGGTGCCGCCGGGCCAGACCTGCTGCGGGCAGCCGGCCTTCAACACCGGCCGCCAGGACGAGGCCCGGCGCATCGCGCGGCACATCGTGAGGGTCTTCGCGGGGAAGGACCCCGTGGTGATGCCGTCCGGGAGCTGCGCCGCCATGCTCCGGCGCGAGTACCCGGAGCTGCTGCCGGAAGGTCGCGACCTCGCCTCGCGCGCGTATGAGCTGGCCGAGTTCCTCGTGAAGGTTCTGGGGGTCCGGGAGCTGGGCGGGGGTCTGCGGGGCCAGCGCCTGGCCTACCATCCGGGGTGCCACGCCCTCCGGGGCCTGGGCGCGGGCGAGGAGCCCGTGACCCTCCTCGAGGGGGCTGGCGCCGAGGTCGTGCCCTGGGATGCGGCCCACGAGTGTTGCGGCTTCGGGGGCCTGTTCTCCGTGAAGTTCCCGGCGGTCTCCGTGGGCATGGCGGACCGGAAGCTGGACGCCCTTCCGCCCGTGGACGCTCTGGTGTCGGGGGACGGGGGTTGCCTGCTCCACCTGGGAGGGCGCGCCCGCCGCCTTGGACGGGACCTCCCCGTCCGCCACCTGGCCTCGGTGCTGTGGGAGGGGCGCAATGGAGGTTCGTAGCCGCTCCTACGGCGAGGCCGCCCGCCGGATGCTGGCGGAGGAGCCCGGAGTCCGGGACGCCGTCTCCGCCGCCGCGGGCACCTTCCACGCCCACCGGGAGGCGGCTTTCGCCGAGCTGGACGAGGGCCCTCTGCGGGACTGGGCCCGGGACGTGAAGAGCCATGCCCTCACGCACCTGGGGGCGTGTCTCGAGGAGGCCGAGGCCCGCCTCCTGGAGCGGGGTGCCCACGTCCACTGGGCGGAGTCCGCCGAGGACGTTCACCGGATCCTCGGGGAGGTCGTGGAGGCCCACGGGGTGAAGGTGACGGTCAAGGCCAAGAGTATGCTCAGCGAGGAGCTGGGCGTGAACGCCTACCTGGAAGGGCGAGGGGTGCGGGTCTTCGAGACCGACCTGGGGGAGTACATCATCCAGCTCCTGGGCGAGCCTCCCAGCCACATCGTCGGGCCGGCCATCCACCGGAGCCTGGAGGACATCCGCGCCCTCTTCCACGAGCGCCTGGGCACGGCGCCCGACGCCGAGCCCGACGCCCTGGCCGCCGCGGCCCGCGCGGTGCTGCGGGAGGCATTCCTGACCGCGGAGATGGGCATCAGCGGCGGCAACTTCCTGGTAGCGGAGACGGGCTCCGTGGTCCTCATCGAGAACGAGGGCAACATCCGGGCGGCCACCTCGCTGCCCCGGGTCCATGTGGTCCTGGTGGGGATCGAGAAGGTGCTCCGCCGCTGGAGCGACGTCGCCCCCATGGCGCAGCTGACGTCGCGCTCGGCCACGGGGCAGCGCCTGGGGACCTTCGTCACGGTGATCCAGGGCCCCGGTGGCGGCTCCGAGCCCGACGGGCCCCAGGAGCTGCACGTGGTCCTGGTGGACAACGGCCGCACCGGCGTCCTGGCCGATCCGGAGGTGTGGGAGGCGCTCCGCTGCGTCCGCTGCGGCGCGTGCCTCAACGTGTGTCCCGTGTATCGCCAGACCGGCGGACACCCTTACGGATGGGTCTACTCGGGCCCCATCGGCGCCGTCCTCAGCCCCGCCTTGCTGGGCCTGGAGCGGACGCTCCCGCTGCCCTTCGCCTCGAGCCTGTGCGGCGCCTGCGCCGACGTGTGCCCCGTGCGCATCCCACTGCCGGAGCTGCTCGTCACCTGGCGACGCAGGGCGGTGGACGCGGGCCTGACCCCGTCGGGAGAGGGGTACCTGTCCAGGGCGTTCGCCGCCGTCGCGGAGCGGCCGTGGCTCTACGCTCTAGCGAGCCGCCTTCCCGGCGCCGGGAAGGCGCTGGCGAGCCGGCGGCTGCCCGTCGTCCGCCATTGGACCGAGGGCCGCGAGGGGCCGCGGCCCAGCCCGAAGAGCTTCCTGCGACTCTGGCGGGAGGGCATCGAGTGAGCGCCGCCGAGAGTGCCCGGGCGAGGATCCTGGATCGGATCCGGCAGGCCCTGGAGGGGCGGGAGGCCGTCCCGCACCCGGGGGGGCTCCCCCGCGAGCTGGAGCCCCCGTGGCGGGACGCGGCCGGTGTCGCCCCGAACGTCGCCCCGGAGATCCCACCGAACGTCGCCCCGGACTTCGCCCCCGGCGAGGCGGCGACCGGCTCCCGCCCCGTGCTCGAGGCGTTCGCCCGCCGCTTTCGGGCCGCTGGCGGCGAGGTCGTTGTGCTGGCCGACGAGCACGCGGCGATGCGCTGGCTCGACAGCTTCTGCGCGCCCTTTGGCACCGCGGCCGTGTCCCCCGACGTGCCCGTGGCGCTGCGCCCCGGGATGCGGCGGGCGACGCCCGCCCGGGCGGACCTGGGCGTCTCCATGGCCCGGGGCGCGGTGGCCCAGACCGGTTCGCTCATCCTGTCGTCCCGGGAGGGCCGCGGCCTTCAGGTCCTCCCGCCCACGCATGTGGTCTGGGTCGACCCGGCCGACGTATACGCCACGCTCGGAGACGCCCTCGCAGCACACCTGAACGACCTCCCGGCGGCCCTGGCGCTGCACTCTGGACCCAGCAAGTCCGCCGACATCGGACAGATCATGGTGACGGGCGTGCACGGACCGGGCCGCCTGGTCGCCGCCGTCGTGGGCGCCCCCCCGGAGGCAACCCCCGCCTTGTCTGACGCGCCCTAGTTTTCTACCGTCCATTCCTCACGCGGACCTGATTCGAGTGCGATCCTGGAGCCACACATGACCGTTCCCCGTCTTCGGCGGGTCCTGACGCTGTGCGCCGTCCTTCTCGCCGCCGGGTGCCTTCCCGACCGCTCGGGCCGGGACGGGGGCGCCATCGTCCGGGACAGCGCCGGCATCCGCATCGTGGAGAACCCCTCGCCCGCCACGGCGCCGGACCTGCTGGTCACGCCTCTACCGGTCGTGGAGATCCCGCGGTCCAGCGCGCGCTTCCGGACCGCCGGAGCGCTTCTGTCCGGAGTGCGGGACGTGGCCCTGCTGTCCGACGGGCGCATCGTCGTGGCCAACGAAGGCTCGAAGGAGGTTCACATCTACGGGCGCGACGGCGCGCTCCTCCACTCGGGCAACGGGGGCGGCCCGGACCAGCCGGGCTTCCAGCGACCCACGAAGCTCATGGTCCTGCCGGGCGACACCATCCTGGTCCAGGACCAGTACGACCGCGTGTGGCTCGACGACACCGCCCAACGAGTGGCCCGCACGCCTTTCGACCAGGGTGCCTACATCGCGCTCCGCAGGAGGAGCTTCTCCCTGGGAGGGGAGTGGATCGCTGACGGAAGCTACCTCACGTCCGCGAACCTCACCCACCGCCGTGAGCCACCGCTGGGCCTCTATCGGGACTCGATCCTCCTGGTGCGGGTCACCGCGGGATACCGCGCTCTGGACTCGCTGGGAGTGTACGGGGGCCGCGAGCAGGAGGCGGTGCCCGTCGAGGGGAGCGCGCCCGTGGCGGTCGTGCCGCCGGGCGCCCGCAGCACGACGTGGTCCGCGGGCGCGCTGGACGGCACCATCGTCATCGGGGACAACGTCAGGCCCGAGATCCACCTGCATCACGCCGACGGGCGTCGCACATGGGTGCGCTGGCCGGCCGACCCGGAGGCGCTGACCGACCGGGACGTGGAGGAGTACCGGCTGCGGACGATGTCCTCGCTGGCCAATCCCGAAGACGTACCCCGGATGGAGGCGGCGCTGGCCCGGATGGAGATCCCCGACGAGAAGGCCTACTACTACCGGGTGCACATCGGGGTGGACGGCTCCCCCTGGGTGCGTCTGGGAACGTGGTGGAGCGACCCCACCCCGTACCTGGTCTTCACGCCGGCCGGCAGGTTGAGCGGGTACATCGCCCTCCCGGGCCGCTTCACCGTCCTCGAAGCGGGGCCCGGGTACGCGCTCGGCGTCGTTCACGGGGACGACGGCCGCGAGACGGTGCGCATGTACGAGCTCGAGCGTTAGGGCCCGCCCGCCGCACACCCGCCGCGAGGTTCGTTCAGCGCGAGCGATCCTCGCGCCGCCCTGACTCCCCCGGCTCCGCCGGATCGTCGGAGTCGTCGGACTCGTCTCCGCCCCCGGGCATGACCGGCTTGACCCGGAAGATCTTGCGGGTGACCACCCCTTCGTAGGCTTCGGCCTCCCGCTCGACCCGGAACTCACCGGTGGCCAGGTAGCGCAGCAGCGCGGTGGAGTGCGTGAGGCCCATCGTGGCCACGGTATGGAGCCAGTCGCCTCGCGCGGTCTCGTCCGGAGCCTCGGTGGTGGTGCTGAAGTAGGTGATGCGCTGGCTGTAGGCGCCCTGGCCGATGCTCTCGGAGCCCCGCAGGCGCAGGTTCACCAGGATGCCGTTGTGGAAGTACTCGGTGAAGTCGTCCTGGTCCTGCTCGCCGTATTTCCTGTAGCGCGCGTAGAGGCGACGGCTGACGTCGTTCCCGGGGGACGCGGTCATGGCGGAGGCCACGCTGTCGAGGATGGCGAACTGGGCGGTGCGGTAGTCGGGGTTGTCGTCGTCATCGGCCCAGCCCAGGCCGGGGATGAACCAGCCCCGGGGCGTCCACCACGAGCGCTGGCCTCCCTGGCGGCCGCGCACCCACGCGCTGTAACCGGCGAAGTACTGCACCCATTCGTGGCTCGGGTAGCCGTGCATGTTGATGTAAATGTCCGGGAGCCACGTCTCCCGGATGCGGCGCCGCGCCTGGGACTCGGGATAGACGGGGTCGTCGTCCCCTTCGCCGCTGGTGGCGTCCACTCCCAGGGCTCCCAGATAGCCCGCGTGGAGCATGAAGTCCGGGTTGGTCTCCTGCATCTCCACGGCCAGGCGGGCGCCGTCCGGGTTGGTGATGGGATGGAGTACGACGTTCACGCGCCGCAGCATGCTCCGGTAGGTCGAGTCCGCGACCAGTAGCTCCCCCAGGCGCAGGATGTGGCTGGTGGAGGAGACTTCGTTGGCGTGCTGGCGGCCGCTCAGGAACAGGGTGGGCTTGAGCGCGTTGAGCTTGGCCTGGCTCACGTACGCCGCCTCGTGGGGGGGCAGGAAGTCCGCCGCGAACACGTTCTGCCCCAGGAACGACTCCGCGATCCAGTAGACGTCCACGCCCGGGAAGGTGCCCAGGCGGGCCAGGACGCTGTCGCTCTCCACCGGCGGGATGGGCGTGTCCCACTGGACCATGGGCTCGCCGGAGTCGCGCCAGCCGCTCGCGGCGAGGCGAGGCCGGGTGGCCGACGCGGGCCCCGCGCTCCGGGGCAGGACGGAACGCCGGTGGAAGGCGCTGTCGTCCTCCACCCGGAAGTCGATGGCCACCTCGTCCACGCGGTCCCAGGAGAGGGCGTCCCGCACCAGGCCCGCCCCGTGCAGGCGGCGGAGGGCGTCCAGCATGCCGTCGAGCAGCTCCACCGACAGGAACTGCCGGTCGATGCCCGCTTCGGAGCTGCGCTCTTTGAGCTCGTCGAAGCGGTCGGCGGAATCGGCGGCGGTGACTCTGAAGAGGAGGCGGCGGAGACCCTCGTCGCCCGCCGCCACCGTCACGCCGGTGAGCTTGGGCGTCTCGGTGGGCAGGGCGCCCAGACCGTATTCGCGAGTGGTCGGGGCCGGATCGTCGGGCGTGGCGAACGTGCGCACCCGCAGCTCCGCCGCGCCCCGTTCCTTGCCCGTAAAGCTGATGTCGGCCCGCCCGGGCTCGCCGGCTCCCGTGGGGTCGATGTACGGCAGCACTCGGCCGAAGTAGGGGAGGGAGGTCTGGTACCGGGCTCCGATCAGGCCGAACAGGGTCAGCGTCTCGAAGTAGATGTCCTCGTGGAGCGCCTCCAGCGAGCTGATCACCTCCTCGTCCACGCCGATCCGGTGGTTGGGCTCGCTCAGGCGCAGGCGCACCGTGAACTCGTCGAAGTACGGAGCGTTGGAGGGCGAGGGGCGCCCGTCCTGCGTGTCCATCACGTAGTCGACTATGTCCGCGAACGTCTCGGTCTGGAGACGGTCCCAGAAGCGCTCCGGGTCCGTGACGACGCGTCGGTCGGTGAGGGTGTCGGCGCCCGAGGTGGCGGTGATCCACCCGGTCGTGACCCGCACCCGCTCGTACTCGGGAAAGAGGTCGAAGAAGGGGCGGATGACGTACCTGGGGTCGAAGGTCTCCCGCAGGACCTCTGCACCGGCGCTGTCCCGGGCGACGAACGTGTAGATGGGGTGAAGCGCGCGGGAGGTGTGGAACGCGACGGCCGTGTCGGGAATGGCGAGCTCCCGCGCCAGGATCGCGTCGATGGGGTAGATCTCCTGGAGCCAGCGGGTGTCGGCGGCCACGCTCTGCCAACGGACCTCGTCGGACTCCTCCAGCGTGTGGTAGGTGATATCGACCGCGGCCACGGGGAGCGTCTTCAGCTCGGGCAGGATGACGTCCTCGATCCACGAGTAGCCCTGCTTGTACGCGCTCAGGACGTGGACCTCGGGGTCGGTGACGCCCCGGGCCGCGAGAGCGGCGCGGACCTCGTCCGCGAGCCGCTCCCGCACCTCCGGCGGCTCGGACACCCTCACCTCCACGCGCGTGGGCAGCCCCGGGCGCACGCGCGGGTAGACGTCCTCGTCGAGGATCCTCCGGGCGTCGTCCACCTCCCAGGGGAGGTCCCACGCCGCCGTGAAGATCGTGTCGCCCACGCCGAAGCCCGTGGGGAAGGTGGAGACCGCGATGTCCGCCTCGGGAAAGCGCTCGCGGACGATGTCGGTGGCCAGGCGGTCGAGGCCCGCCGGGGCCTCCTGAGCGGCCAGCTCCACCTCGACGCGCGCGGGAGACTCGTCCGCCTCCAGCATGCGGTCCATCCAGGTGCCCAGCTTGGCCAGGCCCAGGGCGAGCTGGCCCGGGGCCTCCCGCGCCTGGAAGAAGCGGCGCGCGGCGGTCTCCACATCGGACAGGGCGTACTCGCCCTTGCCGTGGGTCCACAGGTACGGTGCCCGGCCGGCGAGCCAGTCGAGGGCGGCTCCCAGGCCCGCTTCGTCCGCGCCGCCCACGACCATGGCGTTTCTGGCGCCGAAGGCGCCGTCCACCAGCTCCACGAAGCCCTCTCCGGGCGCGGGGTCGCCGCCGTGGAGCTTGCCCGCCTCCCGCAGGCGCCGGGTCTGGTAGTGGCGGGTGCCCACCAGAATGGGAAAGCCGTCGGCCTCGAGGTCGTCCCGCTGGCCGGCCACATAGGTCATGGGCAGGCGCAGACCCGCGGTCTCCAGGCCCAGGCGCGTGGCGAAGTCGGCGACGGCCGCGGGCGCCTCCGTTCCCGCGAGCGCTACGTAGCCGGCCAGCTCGTCGGGAACCAGGTCCCGGTTGGTGTCGCGGTAGAGGCCCCCGACCGAGTAGAGCCTGGAAAGCGTGAAGTCGGCGTCGGCCCCCGGACGGAATGCGCTTCCGGCGGCGGTATTCCACGGACGGCGGGGCCGCACGGGCAGCGTCCGCACGGTGCCCTCGGCCACCAGGCGCACGTCCAGGCGGTGGAGGCCCTCGATCTCCAGGGTGGAGAGCGCGGGTGCGATCCTGGCCTCCCGGCCTTCGCCGGCGTCGGGATCGGGCGCGGGCTCGGCGGCCGCGGGCTCATCGGGCCCGGGCTCATCCGTCTCAGCCGTGTCCCGGGGGGTCAGCGCTTCCGCCGCCCGTTCCAGGTCCGCCGCCGCCGGCAGGATCACCGTGACCCGCGCCCGCACCACGCCGGGCCGGGAGGGGTCCATCACGATGCGGTCCAGCGTCACCCGGTCCGA
>DASWKP010000347.1:0-8631 GCA_036396575.1 Longimicrobiales bacterium
CTCGAGGTAGGCCGTGGTCTCCAGGGCCCTGGAGCCATAGCGGACGCGCATGCCGTCGAAGCTGCCTCCGAAGCGGACGGAGCCGGATGCCACGCGCGTCGTGGCGTCCACGGTGAGCCGGGCTCTCTCGGTTCGCCCCGACGCGATGACGGGCAGCGCGGCGGGATCCGGCGTCCCCGTGCCTTCGGGGGCCCGGGCAGCCTGGACGGGCAGCTCGGCGTCGTATCGGCTGAGCGCGCCACCGACGTCCACGTGGACACCTCCGGCTCGCCCGCGGAACGTACCCGACAGAGCGTCGTTACCCCATCGGGCCCGGTCCAACCCGGGGGCGCCGCCTACGCCGCCGAGGGCCAGCCGGACCGACTCCCGGTTGGCGAAGGCCATGAAGGACAGGTGGCCCGACTCTCCCGCCGCGAGGTCCGCTCGGACGATGCCGTCGGTGTAGCCGTAAGGGGAGCCGTCGCCACCCGCGATCAGTCCGGCCATGCCGTGGAGGGTTCGGGCGGCGGCCAGGACCCCCATCTCCCGGCCCGCCCCCATGCTCACGGGACCCTCGACGTTACCCTGGAAGCTCATGAGGTCGACGGTCCCGGAGCCATGCACGCCCTCCCGGCGGGCTGGCCGCGTCCGGAGGTCCAGGATGTAGGACAGGCCCCCGTCGTACCGAGCGGGTGCTCCACCCACATGGTGAGTGGCGGTGCCCAGGACGCCGGGCTCGAACGAGGGTAGGAGCCCTCCCAGGTGGAAGGGTGTGTACACCGGTGCCCCGTCGAGGAGGACGAGCTTGAGGTCCGCGGTGGAGCCTCTCATGTAGAGGACGGTGCTCGGGTCCGGGGGGTCGCCCCCTTCGTTCCCCGCCACCGCGCCCACTCCCGCTTCGACAAGCCCCGGCGACGCCTCCAGAGCCCTGAGCTCCACCAGCTCCCGAGCCCGTTCCGAGTCGGCCAGGATCCGATCCGAAGGCAGCGGAATGCGGAGGGGATCGGCTCCTACCCGAAGGGGAGGCAGTTCCACGGGCCGGGCTCGTAACGCCAGGTCGACGGACACCGTTCCCCGGCGGGGCACCAGGACTTCGACGAGGGTCGACTCATACCCCACGTGGCTCGCCCGGACCCTCCACAGGCCCGGCTCCAGCCCGGACAGGGCGTAGCGGCCTTCGGCGTTCGCGAGGACAGCGCTGGGACCTCCGCTGTCCACCACCTCGACCATGGCGAACGGCAGGGGTCCCCCGCCCACTCCGTCAACGCCGCGCACCACGCCGATGACCCCGGCCCGCGTGGGGGCCGGCGCGGCCCGCCGCTCCACGGGGGGCGACTGGGACAGTGCGGGCGCCACGGCGGCCGACATCCCGGCCGGCAGCGCCGCGAGAGCGGCGGCGAAGATGAGTCCGGTCATAGGCCCGTCAGAAAGCGGATCTCCGTTTCGGTGCGGTCGCCGGAGGGGCCCGGCAGGTCCAGGCGGTCCCCGTCCTTCACCAGGTACATACGTCCGTTGACCTCGAGAGATGCCAGGGTAGTACCCCGCGGGATCTCCACCCGGAGCGAGGCTCCGCTCGCCGTCGCGTCCACGGCGGCGACGATGCGCCCGTCGCCCGACTGGAAACGCGTGCCGGCCGGGGCGTAGACCGCCGCCAACTCGCCCTCCACCAGGGTCACCGCCAACGGGGTTCCGTCGGGTACGCCGCTGAGGACGATCTCCAACCGTCCGGCGGCGGACTCCACTCTGACGCCCACGTCCTCCACCACGGCGGCGGGGGAGGTCGAGTCCTCGGTGGCGACGAGGCCGCGGCTGTCCTCGCCCGCCAGCGCGCGCGCGATGAATGCCCGCACCGGCGAGCCGGGCATGGCCGCCGCGCCGGCGCCGGCGAACAGGAGGACGAGGGCCGCCGCCTGGGCCCACCCCGACCTCCGAAGCCAGTGGCTGCCGGACCGGCCGTCACGGCTGGCGCCCGCGCGGCGGGGCAGCGCCCCGCGCACGCGTGCCGTGGGCGGTGGTAGGTCGAGGTGGGCAAGGAGGTCCGTCACGGTCGCGGCGCACCGCCGGATCGCCTCCAGGGCCAGGGCCCTGCCGGTCCCGTCGTCCTCCCGGAGCCAGGCCTCCACGCTCTCCGCTTCCCCGGCGGTGAGTTCCCCGTCGAGGTACGCCAGCAGCCGGCCTTCATCGGGGTTGGTCATGTTCCTCCCACGTCCGGCGCCACCGGGGCGCCATCCAGTCGATATGCGTCCACGAACCGTTCCTGCGCGCGGGCCAGCAGCGTGCCAACGGATGTCGCCTTCACTCCGACCATTTCGGCCATCTCCCTGTAGCTGAAGCCCTCTTCCCGCATGAGTAGGAGCTGGCGGTCCCGCTCCTCCAGCTTGTCCAGCGCGCTCCGCACCGAGGTCACGACCTCGTCGCGCTCCATGCTCCGCTCCGGGTCGTCCGGCGCCGCGGCGTTGACGGGGTGCGCCGCCAGGAGCCGTCTCCGATTCTCCCCCACCCGGTACCGGTCGCGAACCAGGTGCGTGGCCACCTTGAACACCCACACCCTGAGGGCCCTCGTCGGCCCCTCGATCCCGCGGTCCAGGAAGCGCACGAACGCCTCCTGGGCCACGTCCTCCGCGGCATCGGCGTCTCCGGTCAGCCGAAGGCAATACCGGAAGAGAGCCGGAAATACGTCCTCGAAGAACGGTTCGAATTCCACGGTGCCGGGGTCGCGGTGAAAGAGGTCGGCGCTGATCGGCCGGGTCTCCGTCAATCTACCGGCTCCGCCCTCACACATCGATGAAACGGTTGAAGGGTACCCATCGTGACGGAAGCCCCTACCTTTGGCGCCATGATCGGAATCGTAGGAGGGGGCATCAGCGGGCTCGCCGTGGCCCACCACCTGAGAGCGGCGGGCGCGGAGCACGTCCTCTTCGAGGCGGAGGAGCGTCCGGGGGGGGTCATGCGCACCGAATGGGTGGACGGCGTGCCCCTCGACGTGGGTCCCCAGCGGACCCGCCTGACCGAGGAGGTGCAGCAGCTCGTCGAGTGGGCCGGGCTCCGGGACCAGATCCTCCGCGCCGACGAGGGACTTCCCCTGTGGGTCTGGCGGGACGGACGGCTCCGGCCGGTGCCGTTCAGCGTGCGCGAAGCCTTCTCCACGGATCTCCTGAGCCTGGGAGGCAAGCTCCGGGTGCTCCTCGAGCCCTTCACGGGAGGGATCAGGAACGAGGAGAGCGTGGCACTCTTCTTCACGCGCAAGTTCGGGCGCGAAGCCTACGAGAACATGATCGGCCCCCTCTACGGCGGACTGTACGCTTCGGACCCCACGCGCATGTACGCGCGCCACGGGCTCAGGATCACGCTGGAGCACTTCGGCGTGACGGGAAGCCTCCTCCTGGCCATGCTCCGGCGGGGCACCGAGGCCCGGAGGGCCATCGAGACCATCACCTTCCAGGAAGGGCTCCAGGCGCTGCCCCGGGGCCTGGCGGAGAACGACGCGGACAACGTCCGCCTGGGCCAGGGGGTGACGGGGGTCAGGCCGCGGGAGAACGGGGGGTGGACGCTGGAAGCCGGGGAGACCTCGGTGGACGTGGACCGCGTGGTCCTGAGCTGCCCGTCGCGGGTCGCGGCCGGCCTCATGGAGACCGTGGCGCCAGGGGCGGCGGAGCGCCTGCGCGGCCTGAACGAGAACCGGTTGGCGGTCGTGCACCTGCGGGCTCCGGACTTCCGCACGCGCGGCTTCGGCTTCCAGGTGGCCTTCGGCGAGGCGCTGGAGATCCGCGGCGTCACCTGGAACGCCTCCATCTTCGACCGCCCCGGCATCTACACGTGCTACCTGGGGGGGATGAAGCACCCCGAGCTGGTGGACTGGCCCGACGATCGCATCGCCGAGACGGCCCGCTCGGAGTTCGAGATGGTCACGCGGTGCTCCGCGCGGGTCCTCAAGGTGTCCAGGACCTACATCCCCGCCTGGGACATGAGTTGGGACGCGCTGGTGGGGCTGGAGCTTCCCGACGGAGTGTACGCCTGCGCCAACTGGTCGGCGCGGCCGGGCATCCCGGGACGGGCGGTCCAGGCGAAGCGGCTCGCCGCCCGGCTCCTGAGCGCGTAGCGCCCGGCGGGGGCGCGGCGGCCCGGCTCGAGGCCGCCCTCAGCCCCGCGTCGTCGATTCGTTCGCCGGGACGACCGCCGCGCCGAATCGCATGCCGTTGGTGCACCAGGCGTGCCCGCCCGAGCGGCACAGGCAGCGGCGCCACGGCACGCCGGTGCCAGCGGGCTCCTCTCCCAGGCGCCCCTCCACGAGGTCGGCCAGGAGCTCGACGAAGCGGGGGCTGTCCCAGGGCACGGGCACCCGGTGGAAGGCGAGCCCCGCTTCCTCCGCCTCCTCGCGGAGCTCGTGATCCAGCTCCGCCAGCGTCTCGGACTGCTCGTGCATGAAGGCGATGGGGAGAACCACGACCCGGCGCGCTTCCAGCCCCTTCACGACCCGCTCCACGTCGGGCTGGGTCCAGTCCACGGGCCGGTTGGAGTGGTTCTGGTAGCCCATGTGGTAGCGCGCCAGGCCCAGCCCGGCGGCGACGGCCGCGCATGCCTCCTCCACGTAGCGGTCGTAGCGGCTCCCCTCCTCCAGGTACTTGATGGGGGTGCCGTGGATGGAGAAGAGGAAGGCCGTGTCCGGATCGTGGAGGTCCACGCCCTCCGCCTCGGCGAAAGCGCGGGCGTTGTCGGCGTGGAGGGCGCAGAAGTCCGGGTGCCGGTGCCAGCCGCCGATTTCCAGGAGCTCGGGGCTCCAGCCCCCCTCGGCCTCCACGGCGGCCCGGAGCGACTGGAGCGCCGCCACGTTGGTGGAGTGCCCGCACAGGGGATAGACCGGCAGGCCCACCAGGCGCTCCACGCCGTCGGCCCGGGCGCGCTCCACGGCGGCGTAGACCGACGGCTCCGTGAACTGGAAGCACGAATAGCACGTGATGTCGCGCCCCCGGGCACGGAGCTCGGCCTCGAGGGCGTCGGCCTGCGCGTCGGCCTGGGCGTTCAGAGGGGAGCCGCCGATGGCCTCGTACTCCTCGATCAACCCCGGCGCCCGGGCCCGGGCCATCTTGCGTACGCGCACCCGGCGCGTCTCCGCCTCGGGGCTCCGCTCCAGCCCCACGTTCTGGAGGAAGATGCCCTCCAGGTAGGGGACGACGTTGTCGAGCGTGGGTTCCGCCGGCTCCCCGAAGTTGATGAACATGACCGCGGTCTTCACGGGGTGCCCTCCGTCGGTCGGGCGTATTCGTGGACGGCGCGCACCACGGCCTGGACGACCCGGTGGTCCGTCTCCGGGAGGAAGCCGTGGCCCACGTTGAAGATGTGTCCCGGCCGGCCGCCCACGCGGTCCAGGATCTCCTTCGTCTTCCGCACGGCCACGTCCTCGCCCGCGATGAGGGCGACGGGGTCCAGGTTGCCCTGGATGGCGAAGTGGTGTCCGATGCGGTCCCAGGCCTGGTCGATGGGGAGTCGCCAGTCCACGCTGACGGCGTCGCCGCCGGCCTCCGCCACGGACTCCAGGAGGGCGGGGTTGCCGCCGAAGTAGTGGATGGTGGGAATCCTCTCCCGTGCCAGCCGGTCCAGCATGCGCCACGTGTAGGGCATGGCGTGCGTGCGGTAGTCCTCCACGCTCAGGGAGCCCGCCCAGGAGTCGAAGATCTGGACGGCGCCGGCGCCGGCCTCGTGCTGCGCGACGCAGAACTCGGCCAGATGGTCGGCCCAGTAGGTGGCCAGGCGGTCCCAGGCGGCGGGCTCCCTGAAGATGAAGGCCTTCAGCTCCCTCAGGTCCCGGCTCCGGTGCCCTCCCACCAGGTACGAGCACAGCGTGAACGGCGCCCCGACGAAGCCCAGCACCGGCACGTCCAGGCGCTGCTTCAGGATGCGGATGGCCTCGAGGTTGTAGTCCAACGCCGTGCGGGGCTCGAAGTCCTGGAGGGAGGCCACATCGGCGGCCGTATAGATGGGGCGGTCCACCACCGGGCCCACCCCCTTCTTCAGCTTGACGTCGAAGCCCGCGGCGAAGAAGGGCGTGGCCAGGTCGTTGTAGAGCACCGCCGCGTCCACGGGGAAGTACTCCAGGGGGAGGGCCGTGATCTCGGCGGCCAGCTCCGGGTCCCGGAGGATCTCGAAGAAGGCCAGATCGGCCCGCATCTCCCGGTAGCGGGGCAGCGCACGGCCCGCCTGTCGCATGAACCAGACGGGTGTCCGGTCCACGGGTTCGCGGCGCAGGGCGCGCAGGATGCGGTCGTTGAAGGTCATGGGCTCGTGTCTGGAGTGCGGCCTTTCTAGGCTCGCGCGTCCGGCAGGTTCCCGCCGTAGGGGAGCGTCTCCAAAGCGTGCCCCGGATACCCGCTCCCGCGGCGGGTGGCACAAGTCGCGTCCTCGCCGGTACGGAGCACCATGGACGACACCACGAGACCATCCCGACCGTCGCGGCTTCCGTACGCCATCGCCGCCACCGGGCTCGTGGCACTGGTGGCTTTCGCCTGGTTCGCGCGGGGATGGTACCAGCCCGTCACCGCCGGCAGCGAGGCGCCCCCGTTCACGGCTTTCACGCTGGCGGGGGAGGAAGTGGGGCTGGACGCCTTCCAGGGCAAGGTGATCCTCCTGAACGTCTGGGCCACGTGGTGCGCTCCCTGCCGGGAGGAGATGCCCTCCATGGAACGTCTGAAAGCCCTCGTCGACGACGAGGGTTTCGAGATCGTGGCCGTGAGCGTGGACGCGCGCATCGGCGAGCGCGACACTTCGGGCAACCCTGGCGGCGACCTGGCCGCCTTCATGGAGGAGTACGGCCTCACGTTCACCATCCTCCACGACCCGTCCGGGAACATCCAGCGCCTCTACCAGACCACGGGCGTGCCCGAGTCATTTCTGATCGGGCGGGACAGGGTCATCTACCGCCGCATGGCGGGCCCCACCGAATGGGACGCTCGCCCGTACGTCGAAGCCGTCGGGCGGCTGCTCGACACGAGCTGACCGCGCCTACCGGCGCACGTGCTTCCTGAGCGTCATCGGCCCCACCTCGGCGCCGTAGACATTGCCCTGGCCATCCACGGCCACACCCTCGGCCGCGCTGGTCGCGGAGTTGTCCGGGTCGGGCTCCGGGTCGGGAATGAACGCGGTGACCCAGCCGTCCCGGGCGCTGCCGATGTAGATGCCCCGCTTCCAGCCCGGGTTCCTGGCGGTGTTGGACTCCGAGTCGGCGGCGTAGAGGACGTCGTCGCCGTCGATGAAGAGGCCACTCGGGCGGCCGAACTGGGTCCAGGTGGCCAGGTGGCCGCCTTCCTGGTCGAAGATCTGGATGCGGCTGTTGGCCCGGTCGCCCACGAAGAGCCTCCCCTGGGAGTCCATGGCGAGGGCGTGCGGGTCGCGAAACTGGCCGTCCTCACGTCCGGTGCCGCCCCACTCCAGGAGGAACGTCCCGTCGGGCGCCAGCTTGACGATGCGGTTGTTGCCCCCGGCTCCGTGGCCGTCCGCCACGAAGACGCTTCCGTCGGGGGCCACGAGGACGTCCGAGGGCTGGCGGAACGTGTCCGGCCCGTCCCCCATGACGCCGGGAGTGCCCAGGGTCAGGAGGAGATTCCCCTCGGGGCTGAACTTGAGCACCACGTGGCCCCGGCCCTCGGGCGTCTGTCCGAAGCCGACGGCGTCGGTGACCCAGACGTTGCCATCCCGGTCCACGTGCATGCCGTGGGGCCACAGGATGAGGCCCTCACCGAAGGCGTCCAGCAGGTTGCCGTCCAGGTCGAAGCGGAGGATGGGGGCCACGTCGTCCCGGTCCGCGCAGCTGTTGGCTCCGCACCGCTCGCCCACCCACACCGTCCGCCCGTCCGGCGATGGATACACGGCGCTGGTGGCGCCCCATGTCCTCCCTTCCGGGAGTCGTCCCCACGTCCCGTCCACGGCGTGGTAGGGGTTGGGAGCGGTCATCTGCGCCGCGGCCGTGACGGGGGCGCCCGACAGGACGACCGTGACGGTGGCCAAAGCGGCCAGGGCGCCAGCGGCGCGTGTGCGACACCTGGAGCGAAGGAGACGGGCGGCGAACATGGGATCTCTCCCGGTAGGGAAGGAGGAGTCAGGCCTCGGCGACGGACACCCGATCCGGGAGCCGGCGGAAGAGGCCGCGGAGGAGCCAGACCACGCCCGCCGTGACCAGCAGGAGCATCAGCCAGCGCACTGCCGCGGCCAGGAACGCGGCGTCCACGACGGGCGGGACGAATCGGTACTGAAGCAGATCCGAGCCGCGGGCCGTCATCCAGTGCCACGCCTGGTGGGCCAGGAGCGCCGACAGGACGATCACGCCCATGCGTTCCGGAACGACGCGGCGCAGCACCAGGTCCAGGACGGGCACGGCGACGACGAGCACGAGGAGCTGACCCAGCTCCACCCCGAGGTTGAACGACAGCAGGGACGTGACCAGATGGCTCCCGGCGAACTGGAGGGTCTCCGACAGGGCGAACGAGAAGCCGAAGCCGTGCACGAGGCCGAAGCCGAAGGCCACCATCCAGCGGCGGTCGAGGCGGGCGCCGAAGATGTTCTCCAGAGCCATGACCACGATGGAGGCCGCGATGAGGGTCTCGATGAGCGCCGGGAACCAAAGCGCCCTCGGGGCCAAGCCGGTCGCGGCGGCCGTGAGCG
>DASWKP010000348.1:0-2261 GCA_036396575.1 Longimicrobiales bacterium
GGGCAGGGAAGCCCTGGCGACCCTGGAGGAGGTGGCCCCGGACATCGTGCTCACGGACATCCGCATGCCCGGTACCACGGGACTGGAGGTCCTGGCCCGGGCCCGGGAGGTCGATCCCGAGATCGCGGTGATCCTGATGACCGCCCAGGCCTCCCTCCAATCCGCGGTGCGCGCCGTGAACGAGGGGGCCTACTACTACCTGCAGAAGCCCTTCGCCAACGAGGAGCTGCTGGCGATCTGCCGGAGAGCGGCGGAGGCGCGGCAGCTCAAGGCGGAGAACCGCACCCTCAAGAAGGAGATCGGGCGCCGGAATCGCCGGGCGATCGAGAGGCCGGTGGGCAAGAGCCGGTCCTTCGTGGACCTGCTCAAGCTGGCCGAGACGGTGGCGCCCACCGACTCCACGGTTCTGCTCAGCGGCGAGAGCGGCACGGGCAAGGAGGTCGTGGCTCGCTACCTCCACGCGATGTCGGAGCGCGCCGAGGCGGCCTTCTACTCGGTAAACTGCGGCGCCTTGCCCGAGAGCCTCCTCGAGAGCGAGCTCTTCGGTCACGTGAAGGGCTCCTTCACCGGCGCCGTCCGTGACAAGGAAGGCCTGCTGGTGGCGGCCCGGGGCGGGTCGTTCTTCCTGGATGAGATCGCCGAGATGAGCCCTTCCACGCAGGTGAAGCTCCTCAGGGCCCTCCAGGAGCGGGAGGTCACGCCCGTTGGCGCCACGGAGTCCGTGGAAATCGATGTGCGGATCATCGCGGCCACGAACCGCGAACTCGAGGAGGAGATCCGCAAGGGCACCTTCCGTAGCGACCTATACTACCGGCTCAACGTCATCGCCCTGCACCTGCCTCCGTTGCGCGACCGGCGGGAGGACATCCCGCTCCTGGCCCAGGCCTTCCTCGAGCGCATCGCCGAGGGCACGACCAATGGCGGCGGCGTGAGGGAGCTGTCCGACGAGGCCATGGATGTGCTCCGTGTGTACGATTGGCCCGGCAACGTCCGGGAGCTGGAGAACGCCCTGGAGCGGGCGGCGGTGGTGAGCAAGGGGGGCGTGATCGGCGTGGACTCTCTTCCGGAACGCGTCAGGGACGCGCCCCCGATCAGGCTGGTGGACCTCGAGCCGCCTCCCAATCCGTCCATGGAGGTGATCGAGCGGGCCTACATCCACTGGGTCCTTCAGGCGGAAGGCGGCAACAAGACCCGGGCGGCCGAAGTCCTGGGCATCGACCCTTCCACGCTCTACCGCAAGCTGAACCGCTACGGGATCGACGTCTGACCGAAACCCGCGCGAGCGGCCAACCCCACCAGAGAGGCAGGACGACCAGCATGGCGATAACCACACCCCGGGGCGGCTTCCTGGTCCCCTCCGACGAATCCCTCCCGTGGGACAGGGTTCGCCTCTCCGTCGTGATCCCCGTCTACAACGAGGTCAGGACGGTCGAGCGGCTTCTGCGGCTCGTGCGGGAGGTCCCCCTCGAACTCGAGGTGATCGTGGTCGACGACGGCTCGTCGGACGGCACCCGGGACCTTCTGGCGCGTCTGGAACAGGAGGCGCTCATCGACGTTCTCGTCTTCCACGAGGAGAACCAGGGAAAGGGGGCGGCGCTGCGCACGGGGTTCCGGCGGGCCACCGGGGACGTGGTCGTGGTGCAGGATGCGGATCTGGAGTACGATCCCCGCGAGCTCCCGTTCCTGATGGAGCCCATCCTCCGGGACCTGGCAGACGCGGTGTACGGCTCCCGCTTCCTGGGAGGGCCCCACAGGGTGCTCTTCTTCTGGCACAGCGTGGGGAATCGGATCCTGACCCTCCTGTCCAACATGCTCACGGATCTGAACCTCACCGACATGGAGACGTGCTACAAGATGGTCCGCCGGGAGCTCCTTCAGTCGCTACCGCTGTCCGCGGACCGCTTCGGCATCGAGCCCGAGCTCACCGCTCGTCTGGCCCAGTCCGGTGCCCGCATCTACGAGCTGCCGATCAGCTATCACGGGCGCTCCTACGCGGAGGGCAAGAAAATCGGTTGGCGGGACGGCGTGAGCGCGATCTGGTCGATTCTCCGCTTCAACCTCGGTAGCGCCCCGGCGAAGCGCTGGGAGGCCCCGCGCAGTCCGGCGTGGCAGCTCCGCGGGGGCCACGCCGACCTGGACGCCGGCCCGCCCCGGTCGGGGGCGCCGTCGACAGCGGACGTGCCGCCTCCAGGCGAGGACGCCGGGTCCTGACCCCGCCCCAGGAGGGCCCGGGAAGAGCCGCCCCGCGAGTGAGCCGCTCG
>DASWKP010000349.1:0-5605 GCA_036396575.1 Longimicrobiales bacterium
GCGGACCGCGCCGACGGAGATCGTGGTCGTATGGAACTGGAGGGAGGGCCTCCAGCCCCTCCCGGAGTCGAAGTAGTCATCGAGAAGCGCCTCAACGGGATGACCGCCGCGGACGGAATCCCGTACCGGGCCGCTGTCCTCGTCCGGATGCGCAGGATCACGATATGGCCAGCAACTGCCCCCAATGCGGCGCCGAACTCTTCACCGTCGAGCACAACGTCACAGGCTGGATGCCCACCGGCGTCTACTGTCCGAACGGCTGTTACTCGATCCACACGACGCCGGTGCCCGAGTTCGAAGCCGTAGATTCAGATCCCGCGCCGGGGGACGCCATACCCGAGCCCGTGCGGATCAGATACGCGGACGTGATGCGTGATGGCGGAAGCTACGCGCTCGCCTACGACTCGGCCGAGCACGAGGTGATCAAGGTGTTGCTTAGAGTCGTCAGGACAGACGGGTTGGAACGGACCGGCTACCACAAGCCGCAGTTGATCACAGTGGACCCTGTGACGTACGAGGAAAAATCCAGCCGTGAAATCGACTGGGACGCGGCCGACCGGTTGGGGTACCTGTTGCGGCCCTTGGTCACGTCCGGCGGCGAGATCAAGCTGGGCGCGGCACCCAGAGCTCTGGAGATGATTCGCTACCTGTCGTTACGGGGTGGCTTGTGAACGGCGTTGGCTGCGGTGAAACCTCATCGTGGCTCGTTCTGCTCCTCCCCACGCTCCCGGGCGGCGTCCACGAGCGCGACGTGGAGCGCCACGGAGGCTCGTCCACCGCGGAAGTGGTCGAGACTTCCGTCGTTGGCGGATCGCGGTAAAACGACCACGCGTTCGGGCGATCGCCGTCCGTGGGGAATTGACCGCGCGCCGAAGCCCCCGGATCCGGGTGGGCGGCTCGTGCGCACCCTCCTCCTTCTCCGTGAATGCAACGTCTGCCTGGCATAACTTCTGCTGCAACGGTCACCAAAGTGACCCGGGTGGGGATCGAACCCACGACCTACGGATTAAAAGTCCGTTGCTCTCCCAACTGAGCTACCGGGTCGAGGGAATGATAACACCCAGGGCCGCCGCCTGTCCCGACAACAATTCGTTGCCGGGGAAGCGCTCCAGGCCCCGTCGCGCGGCCTCCCGGGCCTCCTCCATGAGGCCCCGGTCCGCCAGGCTCTGGACCCGGTAGGCGTGCCAGGTCGGGCTCATCCCCTCCGGGATAGAGCGGAGCTTCTCTTCGGCCTCGGCCGGTCGCCCGGCCACCAGGAGCAGCCTCACCTGGTCCAGGCGGATGAACGCGTCGTTGGCGTTGAGCCGGACCGCCTCCTCCATGCGATCCAGGCCCCGCTCCACGCTCCCGGCTTGCACCAGGCGCCCGGCCACCCACCACTGGGCCCGGAACGACTCCGGGTGGTCCTCGGCCAGGGTGGCGAGCACGGTCTCGGTGTCCCTCCAGGTGCCGGAGCGCGTCCAGGAGCGGGCCGCGCCCAGGATCACGAACAGGATGGCGGCGGCCACCGCAGGCGCGCGCAACCGCTGGCGACGGCTTCGGGCCAGCGCCGCGCCCACCCCGGCCACCACTGCCGCCGCGCCCACCGACGGCAGGTAGAGCGTCCGCTCGGCGAGCCAGATGGGCACGGGGAGGACCAGATTGGCGATGGGCAGGAGGGCCAACGCGATCCAGAGGAGTCCGGCGCCGGCCAGAGGAGCGCCCCGCCTGAGCGCGAGGCCGCCGAGCGCCAGCCCCCCCACGCCCACCAGAGCGCCGGTCCAGAAGCGGAGGCTTGCCGCGCCGGTCGGGAGGATGACCGCCGGCCCGTACTCCGACGACAGGTCCAGCGGAAAGGCCAGGAGACGGACCACCTCCGAGAGGTTGGCCACCGCGGTGGCCGCTCGCACCCCCGACGGTAATACGGCGATGTACGGCGCCACGTCGTAGGTGCTCACCATGCCGAGCACCGCCAGGCGGGCGCCCAGGTACGCGACCAGGACCACCGCCGCCGCGCCGTAGACCCAGCGCTCCCTCCACAGCGCGCTGGCCAGCCGCCGCCGATCCCCTCCGCACCGGGCGGCCTCCAGCAGCACCAGCAGCCCCGGGAGGGTCACGCCGATCTCCTTGGATCCCAGAGCCAGGAGGTAGGCGGCTCCGACGGCGGCGGCGCGGGCCGCCACCCCCCACCGGGCCCCCCACTCGGACAGATACGCCAGCGCCGCCAGGAGCACGAACAGCGTGGCCAGCACGTCCGCCCGGCCCACGACGTTGGCCACCGCCTCCACGTGCACCGGGTGCACCGCGAACAGGGCCGCCGCCGCGGTGGCCGCCCCGGCCGGGGCTCCCAGAGTGCACAGCAACGCCAGGAGGGCCACGCACGCCCCGGCGTGGAGGAGCACGTTGGTCACGTGGAAGACCGTCGGCGAGCCCCCGCCCAGTGCCCAGTCCACCGCCCAGGTCACGGTGGTGACCGGGCGGTACGGGGAGCGCTGGGGGTTGGTCCCCACGGAGTAGGGGGACACGAGGAGAGCGCCCACGTTGCCCGGGTCGTGGACGGCGTCGTTGGTCTCCACCTGCCAGACATCGTCCAGGGCGAAGCCGTTCGAGAAGGCCGGCACGTACGGGAGAATGGCCAGGAGCAGGACCAGCGCCACGCTCACACCCGGCCAGCGGGCGCGCTCAGCCATCCGCGCCCGACACCCGCACTCCCGCGAAGCTCCGCCGGTGGTGCGGCGACGGCCCCAGCCGCGCCAGGGCCGCGAGGTGCTCCGCGGTGCCGTACCCCTTGTTGGCGGCCCAGGCGTACGCGGGGTAGCGCTCGTGGAGACGGACCATGAGGCGGTCCCGGCACACCTTGGCCAGAACCGAGGCGCACGCCACGCAGTGCACGCGGTGGTCCGCCTTGGGGACGGCGGCATGGGACCATCCCAGCCCCGTCACCGGGCGGCCGTCCACCACCACGTGGCCAGGCTCCACCCGGAGACCGGCCAGGCATCGCCTGAGCGCCTCCCGGGTGGCCCACACGACGCCCCGCTCGTCGATCTCCCGGGCGGACGCGGCGCCCAGAGCCCACGCTACGGACCGCTCCCGGATGAGAGGCGCCATCGCCTCCCGGGCGCACGGGGTCAGGGCCTTGGAGTCGCGAACGGCCTCGAGGTGCAGTCCCGGGGGAAGGATCACCGCCGCCGCCACGACCGGCCCCGCCAGAGGCCCACGGCCCACCTCGTCCACCCCGGCGACGTGGTCTATGCCCTCCTCCCAGTGGTCCCGCTCGTAGCGGAGGGGGTCCCGGAGGCGCAGTGCGCGGCGGCGGCGGGCGGTCATGCGGGAAAGCTACCGCAAGCGAGCCGCAAAGACCGTCCTGAACCCGCTCAGCGCGGCGGCCATGCACGTCCCGGCGACAGGCTCCTCGGGGGCGCACACGGGTACGGAGCGCGAAGCCTCCACGTCCAGGAGAACCGACCCGTCGACCAGAACGGTCAGGCGCATGTATCCGGTCCGGCCCATGCCGAGGCGCATCCCGGGCACGTCGGCCACGTTCGAGAGCTTGCTACCGGAGCCGCTCACCAGGGTCCAGCGGGGCTCTTCGGGGCCGGACCCCTCGATCACCTGGAGGTTGTGGTCGTGCCCCGCCGCGAAGACCAGAGGGGCGCCGACTCGGCCGAAGACGTCCCGGAGACCGGCCAGAAGCTCCCGGTAGGGGGGCGACGTGAGATCCTGTACCAGCGCGCCGGTCCGGTTCAGGAGCCCCATCATCCCGAGGCCCTCCCACACGGGGGCCGTGCGACCGTGGGCGCCGCCGGAAACGAAGGGGTGATGGGCGGCCACGACCACGCGGCGGTCACCCCGAGTCGACAGGATGCGCTCGAGGCGCGCCAGGATCTCCGCTGCCACCGCTTCGTCGTGCGCCAGGAGCCACCAGTGCGTGTCGATGAAGACCAGGCGGACATGCCGGCCGACGTCCACGGCCACGGGACCGGCCTCTCCGGCGGTGGGCACGAGACCCACCGACGTCCCCGTGCCCGCGTGGAGCGCGTCCAGGAGCTCCTCCTGGTTCCGCAGGCGGGCCAGACCGTCGGCCCTGGCTCCCTGGGCCCAGTCGTGGTTGCCCGCCAGGAAGTGCGCCACGGTCCGGTAGCGCATCGACATGGGGCCCGACACCACGTCCACCTGCGCCTGGAGATGGAGGGAGTCGGTGCCGAAGTCGTCGTCGTCCCGGTCCCGCACGCCCGAGGGGTAGACGTTGTCTCCCAGGAAGACGACCCGGACCGCCGAGTCCCGCGCCAGAGCGGCGGACCAGCGCTCCGCCTCGCCGGCCATGCGGGTCAGTGCGGGGCTGAGCCCGGCGAAGGCGTTGCCGGCGTCTCCCATGAGGAAGACGACAGCGTCCACCGAGTCGGCGGGGGGCTCGGGCAGGGGCGTCCACTCGGGTCTCGGTATGGGGGACGCACACCCGCCCACCGCGACCCAGATGGCGAAGAGAAGCCGGGAGGCGCCAGGACGACCTTTCATGAGAAGAGCCACTAGAAGCGGATCGTGAAGCCCACGGGCACCCTCAGCGAGGACGATGCGGCCGCTCCGGTGGGGTCGTCGTCGGGCCAGGTGCCGCCGATGACGACGCCCGCCAGGAGTCCCGCGGCTCCGCCGATGACGCCGCCGGCCCACGCGCCCTCGGGGGGAGGCCAGGCCTGCCGACCCACGAGCGCACCTACGGTCGAGCCCACGACGGCGCCCAACAGCCCACCCAGGCCCGCCCGACCCAACCGGTCCGGGTTGCGGATGCCGAGCGTGATGCCAGCGGCCATGCCGGCCGCCATGGGCACCGAGGCCAGGGTCACCGCCTCCGCCATGGAGTCCAGGTAGTTGCCCGACCGCGCTCGCACCGTGGCCACGCCCACGGAGACGTAGCCTCCCACCAGAAAGCCCCCCAGGCCACCGGCGACGGCGGGGAGGATCTCCTGCCCGGAGGCAGCCGTCGCGAGGGGCCCCGACGAGGCCAGGAAGAGCGCCGCCGGCAGCGCCAGGGACGCCGCGGTGGACCGGATTCTGGAGCGGGATGACACGGCCATGGAGAAAGGTGGTGCCGGAGACGCCCCGGGGGCCAGCCCCCGCACGCCCTGGCCCGCACGCCCTGGCACGCCCCCCCGCCCCCGGTCATATTTCCTTGAGCCATCGCCCCCGGACGCCGGGGGTGACGGAGCCGGCCCGTGGCCCAGCCGCCACCCCCCGAGGAGTCCAGGACGATGATCCGCCCCGTGGACCAGCAGCTGATCGACATCTGGAAGGAGAGGCCCGCCCCCCTCCTTCCGGTGCTGCACGCCTTCCACGACCGGGACGGCTACCTGTCGGAGGAGGCCATCCGGGCCGTGGCCAAGGGGCTGCGCATCCCCGTGGCCGACCTCTTCGGCACGGTGACCTTCTACCACCACTTCGCCCGGAACGGGGGAGGGCTGGACGCGCCCCGGGTGTGCACGGGGCCGGTATGCCGCATGAACGGCGCGCTGGACCTGCTCGCCGACCTGGACGGCGCCGTGCCCATGCCATGCTCCGGGCGCTGCGACCAGCCGGTGCCGGTGCTCCGGGGGCACGAGACCCTGGTGGGCCGCGCCGCCGCCGACCTGGT
>DASWKP010000350.1:0-5294 GCA_036396575.1 Longimicrobiales bacterium
CGCTGGCGATGAGCAGGACCAGGAAGGAGAGGCCCAGGAGCAGGCCCATGAAGCCGCCCACGACCATCCGTCCCTGGCCCGCGAGGCCCGTGAAGGGCTCCACCTCGGCTCCCCGCACCTGGGCGATGCCTTCGGGCGGAATAGCCAGGGCGGCCGCGTTCACTTCGGCGGCGGCCCTGGCCCGGCTCACGCCGGGCGCCAGGCGCCCCACCATGGCGACCCAGTCCGGCGCCCAACCGGCTCCCTCGCTGTACGCGCGAGCCCGAGCCGGAACCCACACGTCGCTGGTGAGCCCCACCACGGTGCCCCGGAACCACTCGGGCGCCACGCCCACCACCGTGAACGGCCGGCTGTCCAGCCACACCGTGCTCCCCACGGCGCCGGCTCCCAGCTCCCGCTCCCACAGGCGGTGGCTCACGACCACCTCCGCGGCGTCATCCGTGACGGGAAAGCGCCCCACGGCCGGCGGCACTCCCAGGGCGGGAAAGTAGCCTTCCGAGACCAGAGTGCCGTCCACGGACAGAGTGCGCTCGCCCAGCCGCAGGGCGAAGCTGCTCAGGCGAAACGCGGCCAGGCTGCCGAAGGTCTCCCGGGTGGCCTCCTCGTACGCCCGGAAGCGCTCCCAGGGGATGCGTACGCCCTCCACCCCCGAGGACGTATTGACGAGGCGGATCTCCTGGACCGAGACGACTCGGCTCACGTCCGGTGCCGGCGGGGGGCGGAAGAGCAGCGCGTTGGCGATGCTGAAGGTCGCCGTGGTCGCCCCCACGCCCAGCGCCATGGTCACGACCGCCACGATCGCGAATCCCGGTGACCGGCGCACGGCCCGGAGCGCGAAGCGCACGTCGGCGAGGAGCGATTCGATGAGCGGGGCCCGCCGGCCCTCCCGGAGCGCCTCACGGTGCCGCTCCAAGCCGCCGAACGCCACCAGCGCACGACGCCGGGCCTCCCGGGGGGACAGACCCGCCCGGACGTTCTTCGCCGCCTCCATGTCGATGTGGAAGCGGAGCTCCTCGTCCGCGCCCCGCTCGGCCGCGCGCCGCAGGAACGCGTCCCGCACCCGCGCCCTGAGCCCACGCACCAGGCGCACCAGGCGCGCCAGGCCCCTCATGCCGGATCCAGGATCCACTCGACCGCTCCCGCGTACCGGCGCCAGCTCCGGGTCGCCTCCGCCAGGCCCACGCGACCCACCTCCGTGAGGCGGTAGTACTTCGCCTTGCGGTTGTTCTCCGTGACTCCCCAGGCGCTGCTCACCCACCCCTTGTGCTCCAGCCGTTGAAGCGCCGGGTAGAGGGAGCCCTGGTTCACGTCCAGCAGCCCCCGGGAGCGCTCCTGGATGACCTGGCTGATCCCCCAGCCGTGCATCGGCTCCTCCGAGACGATCTGGAGAATCAGGAGGTCGAGGGTGCCACGCAACACGTCGTGGCCGGGAGATGAAGTCATGGCGGGTAGGCGGCGATGGGAGGGTCCCGGGCGGTCCGTCGCGCCGCGAGGCTCGGCCCCACTGTCGGGTTTCGACAGGAATATGGCGCGTTCCTGTCGAAAGTCAACAGGACGACGCGCTGGCCGGCCGCCACCGCGACCCGGCCCTCCGGATCGCGTGATCGGCCCGGGCCCTTAGCGTCGGGTCACCGCCAAGATCGCTCCGTTCACGTGGCCTGAGCCGAAGCGGTTCGTGGCCATGCGCGCGTCCAGATACTCGAGGAACTCCAGGTTGGTCGTCGTGATGGCCCGAAGCTCCTCCGGTCCACCCAGGTGGACCCCGTCCAGGTAGACGGCCACGTCGGTCTGCTGGGTGAAGCTCGTGGAGCCACGCCAGCGGAGCCAGTTGGGGCGGAGCTTCTGCACCAGGTCGTAGGCCGAGGATGGGCCCTCGCTCTCGATCTGGGTCCGCTCGATCCGATTGGGGTTCGAGCGGGGCGCGCCAGGGGCGCCGGGGGCGCCGGACGCGCACGCCATCAGAGCCATCAGGGCCATCAACGTAAAGACTGGGAGGGCCGCCAAGGCTGGGTGCCGCATGATCTCCTCCGGTCCAGGCGTCACGTCACACCGGTACTACCCCGGCGGCGCGCCCGTGTCCCCGCCGCGCGCGGCCAGGATCACCTCGGTCGCGCCCTCGCCGAGGGGGATCACCCACGCCTCCCGCTCCCTCGGAAAATCCTCCAGGGGAGAGGGGAGTCCTGTGTCCACTTCGGCGGGCTGGGCGATGCGGAGCCGGGCGGCGGGTGTGTGGGCCGTGGCCGGCGACAACAGGATTCGCACGCCGTCGGGACCCATCTCCACGCTCTCGAACGTCCCGGCGTCCAGCGTGAGCCACAGGCCCAGGGGCGCCAGGTAGACCCGGGAGCGGGCGGCGTCGCCAGGCCACACCCGGACGAGGGCGCCCTCCATCTCCAGGGAGCCGCCGAAGGCCAGCCAGCCCAGCGCGTCGTCGCGGACCACGTACGTTCCCGCGTTTACGGCGTGGCCGAAGAAGCCGGGTCCGTAGTCCCCTGAGTAGCCGTCGATGCGGAGCGTCGAAGGCCACGCGTGGAAGGCGCTGGGCGCGAAGCCCTCCTCCGTGACGTTCGCCACCGCCCCCATGAGGCCGCCGTAGCCGACGCGCAGCAGGTAGAGGTCGTCGGGGTGGTCCCGGTACTCTGAGAGCACCGGGATGGCGTTGAGGCCGGAGCCGTAGTGATGAAGCTGGCGCTCGACGCGGCGGAGCTTGCCCGCGTACTGGAAGTCCCAGTAGCGCCGGGCGCTGCCGTTGTAGCCCCAGTGCGGCACCGTCGGCATGTAGCCCAGGATGGCGTTCAGCGTCACGTCCGCTTTGGCGTCGAAGCCGAAGTACCGGCACCAGGCGTAGACCTCCTCCTGGCCGGTCGAGTCCCAGGGCATCTCGCTGCCGAAGGGATAGCCCAGGGCGCGCCACACCTCCGCGCGGTCGCGCATCACGCCCTCCAGGGCATCGGCCTCCTCGGTCCATCCTTCCCGCTGGAGGTCCTGGAGCACCAGGAGGAGGACCGTCCCGTCCATCTGACCGAACTGGGCATAGTGGGCCGCGTGCTCCACCATGGCCGTGCCCGTGCGCCACGCCCGCTCCAGGTACCAGTCCCAGGGGTGGCCGGTGACCAGGCCGTCGTGGTTCCGGGCCAGGCGATAGAGGACCCACCAGGCGGCGGCCACGTGGGGGTAGTCGTAGGAGCGGCCCACGGTCATGGCGTGCTCCCGGTTCCAGGAGGACCAGCCGCCGTAGCGCACGTCCTCGCTGTACGTGCCCGCCGGCACCGAGTCGGGCTCCCAGTAGAACATGCTCTTGCGCACGCCGTAGGCCAGCTCGCCTTCGGCGTACTGGAGGCCACCCCACAGGACGCCGTCCACGAAGCGCTCGAGCTTCGCGATCTCCGCCCGGTCGGGGCGCACGAGCTGCTTCATGATGGCGGCCAGCCATGAGCCCGAGCCGCCCTCGTCGCCCAGGCCGGCGATCCAGGCCCGGTTGTCCTCGGTGACCTGGCGGCGCTCGTCCCCGTCGTAGCTGATCACCGAAGGGCTCCGGCCGAAGGGGTCGTCCGGGTCCTCGAACCACTGCTCGGTGGTGAGGAAGCGACCCATGTCGTCCACCACGTCGGGGACGGCCTTGATGACCCTGTAGTGGATGGTCTGCTCCAGGCCGTCGTCCCAGGTCACGGTGAGGCGGGCCCGGCCCCAGGCGCGGCCGCGCACGTCGTAGGCGGTCCAGCCCCCGGGGGAGGGGTCGGTGGCGGTGAGCGTGAGCGCGCCGGCGGGCTCCACGTCCAGCCCCCGCACGCCGGCGCCGTGCTTCAGGAAGAGGCGGGCCGCCTGGTCCATCGGCAGCACGTAGCCCGGTACGCCAACGGCCACGGGCCGCCCGCCCCGCAGGAGCGTGGGCTCGATGGCGCGGACATCGGGCGCCACCAGGAACTGGACTCCGTACGACCGGCTGTCGCCGGGAGCGAGGACCACCGAGGTGGGCCGATTCCAGGGCGTGGCGTCCGCCCACTCGTCCTCGGCGTACGCCCGACTGTGGGCCATCCACTCGTAGAAGCCCTCGAACGTGACGCCCCGCGGCATCGGGTCGGTCAGCAGGGGGTTCCACGCCTCCAGTGGGGTGTCGCCCCACGGCGCCACGACCAGGGCGGGACCTTGGCCCGTCAAGCGCGTAACCTGCACGTAGCCCGCGTCACCGCCCACGTACGGGTCGTGGAACGACGCCACCGCGTGGGCTTCGTCCAGGGAGCGCCCCGACAGGATGTTGTTGAAGACCATGGGGATGCCCAGCGCGCCGATCTCCACGGGCGCGCCGGTCCGGTTCGTGAGCTGGAAGCGCAGCACCAGGCGCCCGTCGTGGACCTCCCACAAGCGGAGCACCTCCAGAGGGAGGTCGTCCGGGAGCGTGGGAGCGAGGTTCGCCGCGGCCAGCACGGGGCTCCGGACGGTGAGAGGCGCCACCGGCCGGCGGGCGCTGGCGGTGGAGGCGTGCATCCAGGGGCCGGGAGCGGTGCCCGTCCCGGTGCCGGCCGCCGACTCGGTGCCGGCCGCCGACTCGGTCCCGGCGTCGACGGCTCCGGCTCCGCTGCCCGCCCCGGCCCCTCTGCCCGCCCCGGCTCCGCTGCCCGCCCCGGCTCCACTGCCCGCCCCGGCCCCCAGGAGCCGCACCCGGAGGGTCAGGTCCCCGAGGTGGACGTACCCGTCGGCGGCGCGGCGCTCGAGCCAGTCCGAGGGCGTGAAGTCGAAGCCCGAGCCGCTTCCTTCCGCGCCCCGGGAACGCAGCCCAGCCGCCGTCTGGGAGGCGTCCACGAGAGTCAGCTCCAGTCCAGGCGCCTGGTGGGTGGACACACCCGCCTCCAGGCCCAGCGTGGGGATCGTGTCGGCGGGTGCCCGGCCTCCCCTCCCCTGGGGGAAGGCGACGGCGGGGAGCGCCGCGAAGGGCAGGGCCGCCAGCAACGCGGCGGCGACGGTGGATGCGCGGCTCATGTCGGGTCCTTCCCCGGGGATTGGATGCCCGGAGAGGATAGCCGGTAACGGGGGCTCCCGGCGAGAGCGCGGCGTGGGTGCCGGCGGTCGGGTGCCCGCAGTCGGTGCCGGCGGTCGGGTGCCCGCAGTCGGTGCCCGCGGTCGGGTGCCCGCAAGCTTGCCCGACGCGCCCTGTCCGACCTACGCTATAGCGAAGCCCGGGAGGGTGGCCCAGCGCTCTCCCGTCCCTCCTCCGCGCAAGGGAGCGGTACATCCCATGTCTGTCACGTTTCGCGTCAACGGGGCGCCGGTCACGGTGGACGTCCCGTCCGACATGC
>DASWKP010000351.1:0-2894 GCA_036396575.1 Longimicrobiales bacterium
AGGCCGCAAGTAGTACTCACCGATGGCGCTGGAGGAGAGGACCGCCACCGTGGGCAGCTCCCGCTTCCAGTGCGTGCCGCTCAAGCGCCGCCACACCAGCTCCACCTCGTCCGGATCGAACCCCCCTCGCACCAGGTCCTCGGGGCGATGCCCCTGCACCAGCCAGTACAGGATGGGGTCAGCCCGGGCGTACCCGATCCCCAGTTCGTCCTCGTCGGTGACTCCCTTGACGAGGTCCGCGGTCGCCGGCTTGTCCACGATCTCGTCGGGAACGCCGAGGTGGCGGGCCAGGTCCCACACCTGGGTCTTGAACAGGTCACCCAGAGGGTTGATTGGCGGGGAGTCGTCGGCGTGCCACGTGAAGTAGCCCAGCAGCCGCTCGCTCTTGTTGCCGGTCCCCAGAGGCAGGGCTCCCAGTCTCGCCGATTGGTCGAAAAGGACGACCCCGCGCAGGCGGGCCATGAGGTTGCCTCGGCGCAGGGGTGAGATGTCGGGTTCCCACGCCCGCACATAGGCGTCGATGGGTTCGCTGATGTCCACGGTACGCCCCACGGCGCCGGTGGCATCGAGAACGCGTGCCGCGTGATCGAGGCTCTCGGGGCTGGACGTGGAGTAGGGCATGCGGAACCCGTGAACCCGCTCGGGCCCCAGCGCTCGCACCGCCAGGAAGCATGATACGGCAGAGTCTACCCCCCCCGACACACCGACGACGAGGCGCTCGAAGCCGCGGCGATCGAGCTCGTCCCGTATGAAGCTCACGAGGGTCCGCTCCACGAGCCCCAGATCCAACTCCAGGACGGAGGCACCCGGTCGGGGCCCCATCGAGCCGAGGGGAGCCACCTCGTCCGTCGCCAGCGGAGCCTCCGGGGCGTCCTCGTTTGCGGCGGCCTCGTCGTCTGATCGGGTGGCGTCTTCCGCCGCGACCTCCAGGGCTCTCTGGAGGTGGGGTAACATCTGCTCCAGGTCCGCCAGGAGGGGCGAGCGCACCCGCGCCCGCTCGATGTCCCTGCCATCCAGGCTGGCGGCCACCACCGCCTCGTCCAGAAGAGGTCCCTCGGCGAGGACGGCACCGTCGGGTCCCACGGCGGTGGACCCCCCCGGAAAGACCTTGCCACCCTCCGAGCCAACGAGTTGGCACACGACGACGAAGAGGCCGTGCTCCTCGGCCGACGACCGGGCCAGGCGGTCCCAGCGGACCAGGTTCCCGGGCCGGCCCCCGCCCTCCACGCCGAAGTCCCGCGCAGGCGAGGCGCTGGGCACGATGAGAAGCTCGGCTCCGGCCACAGCCAGGATCGTGGGAGGGAGGGAGTGCCACATTTCCTCGCACACCAGCATCCCCACCCGGCCGAAGCGGGTGTCGAACGCCTGGAGCCGTCGTCCGGGTTCGACGAAGCGCGCCTCGTCGAAGATCCCGTACGTGGGCAGGAACATCTTCCGATGGACGTGGACGAGTCGGTAGTGACCGTTGCCGGGCGTCGCGTAGGCGACACTGTTGTACAGGCGCCGGCGCCACCGCTCATAGAAGCCGACCACGACATCGGGCGCGCCCTGTCCGGGCACTCCGAGCCCCGCCACCACCGCCTCGGCGGGGCGAGCGGCTTCGGCCACGCCCCCTTCGAGGAAGTACCCTGACAGGGTGGCTTCCGGAAAGACCACCAGATCGTGGATCCCCGCCAGCCCCTCCACCGTCTCCCGGACCCGTCGGAGGTTTGCCTCCACCCGGGCTTTCGCGGGCCTGAACTGGACCAGTGCAACCTGGATAGGGGGGCGTTCCACGCCACCGTTCATCGCGTTGAGCCCCGTACGCTTCGGAGAATGGGTTCCATCCCGCGCTGAGAATGCCGTAAACTAAGGCCTGCCGGAACCCCGGGGAACGCGGGTCCGGGCGCCGGTGTTGAAACTCCGTTGGATACCTCACTCCAGTCGAGAGAGCAGCTTCATGCGGACGTTCCTCCTCACGTTCCTCCTGGCCCTCCTCGCCCTTCCCGTATCGGCGCCCGTGGCCGCCCAGACCGCGCCGGTGCCGACCGGGCCCGAGGCGCGGTGGGACGCCACGATGGCTTCGGCGGTGTTCCAGAAGGCCCTGGAGGAGATCGCCGCCCGCCACAAGGGGGAGTACAGCGACTCGGTGCTCTGGAGCCTGGCCCTGGATGGGCTCATCGAGTCCCTGGACGATCCCTACGCTTCGGTCTTCACCCCGGAGACCGTGGATGAGTTCGAGGAGTCCAATACCGGGAACTACGAGGGGATCGGCATCAGCATCACCCAGCTGAACGAGCGCGTGACCGTCACCGCCATCTTTGGCGGAACGCCGGCGCACAACGCCGGCATCCTGGTGGGGGACGTCATCGTCGGCGTGGGCGAGAGCGACGCCAGGAGTTGGACCACCGACGACGTGGCCGACTCCATCCGTGGCCCGGCTGGCACGCCCGTGAAGGTCTCCGTTGAGCGAGGCGGGTCGCCGGACGCCGTTCCCTTCATCATGATCCGGGACGAGGTCCACGTGCCCGCCGTCCGGTCGACGATGCTCACGGACGACATCGGCTACATCGCCGTGGAGCGTGTGGCCGAGAAGTCGGCCGAGGAGGTGGACCGGGCCCTTCGCGAGCTCGGCGCGGCTCGCTCCCTCGTCCTGGATCTGCGGGGCAATCCGGGTGGCCTTCTGGGCGAGTCGCTCATGATGGCGGACGTCTTCCTCGCTCCGGGCCAGACTCTGGCAAGCCTGAGGAGTCGCAGGGTGGGAACGTCGGGCACGGAGGACGAGTCATGGCGGGACCGGCTGCCCCCACGGGTACCGGACAAGGCGATCGTGGTCCTCGTGAACGGGTTCACGGCCTCCGCCGCGGAGATCGTAGCCGGGGCGCTCCAGGACTATGATCGGGCCCTCGTGGTGG
>DASWKP010000352.1:0-2077 GCA_036396575.1 Longimicrobiales bacterium
GCGCGGCGCAACGGTGTCGGGTGGGTGCTCAGCGGACGGAAGAAGTGGATCACCAACGGAGGCCTGGCCGACGTCGTCCTCGTCTTCGCCCGCACGGGCGCTGACCGGGATATGGGGTGCTTCCTCGTGGAGCCCACTCAGGAGGGATACGAGGTCGTGGCCCGGGCCAACACCATGGGGCTCAGGGCGTCGGAGACCGCCGAGTTGGAGCTCGAAGGCGTCCGCGTGCCCTCCGGGGCCCTGGTCGGGAAGGAGAACGAAGGGCTCAGGTATGCCCTGCAGGCGCTGGATCTCGGGCGGCTGGGGATCGCCGCCCAGGCCCTGGGGATCGCCCGGGCCTCCATGGAACACGCTACGGCGTATGCCGTGGAGCGCCAGCAGTTCGGCCGGGCCATCGGCGAGTTCGGGGCCATCCAGAAGAAGCTAGCGGAGATGGCGACGCGGATCGCCGCGGCGCGGGAGCTGACCCTCGCCGTCGGGATGGAGTGGCAGAGGGCTGGCTTCGGGGGGAGAGGAGGGGAGGGAGTGGACACGGTGTCCGCCCGGGCGGCCATGGCCAAGATGATGGCCAGCGAAGCCGCCATGTGGGCGAGCGACGAGGCGGTACAGATCTTCGGTGGCTACGGCTATATGCGGGATTACCCCGTGGAGAAGCTCATGCGGGATGCCAAGGGCACCGAGATTTCCGAGGGAACGAACGAGATCATGAGGATGGTCGTGGCCCGGGAGATGCTCCGGGTCGCGCGGAACGGCAAGGAGTGAGCGCACCTGCCCCCGTCCGGCGCGGCATGGCCGAAGCGAGGGGCGTCAGACGGACACGAGCGGCGGAGGCCGGCGCATGGACATCTTCGGATTGATGGCGGAGCGGGAGCACGAGCAGCTCTCCTTCTGGTACGAGCCGAGCATCGGATACAAAGGCATCATCGCCATCCACGACACCACGCTGGGGCCCGCCCTTGGTGGCACGCGGTTCTGGCACTACGAGAACGACCGGGAGGCCGTCGTGGACGCCCTCCGGCTCGCCCGGGGCATGACGTACAAGGCCGCCATCACGGGCCTGGACCTCGGGGGAGGGAAGTCCGTCATCATCGGGGACAATCGGATCCGGGACCGGGAGATGGTCTTCCGGGCCCACGGCAGGGCCGTGGAGGCCCTGGGGGGCCGCTACATCACCGCCGAGGACGTGGGCACCGGCGTCGACGACATGGAGTGGGTCAAGCTCGAGACCGACCACGTGGTGGGTCTTCTCGGTGGATCCGGTGACCCGTCGCCGGTGACGGCGTACGGCGTGTATATGGGCATCAAGGCCGCGGCCAAGGTCCGTTACGGGTCGGACTCCCTGGAGGGCAAGCGCGTGGCGGTGCAGGGCGTCGGCCACGTCGGCTACTACCTGTGCCAGGACCTCCACGCCGAGGGCGCGGTCCTCACGGTCACGGACATCGACCCCGAGCGCGTGGATCGGGTCGCGCGGGACTTCGGGGCCGCCACGGTGGCACCCGACGGCATCTACTCGGTGGACGCCGACATCTTTGCCCCGTGCGCGCTGGGCGCGGTCATCAACGACGACACCCTGAAGGTGATGACGTTCGATATCGTGGGGGGCGCGGCCAACAACCAGCTCGGCAAGATCGAGGTGCACGGACCGGCCATCCAGGACAAGGGCATCCTGTACGCCCCGGACTACGCCATCAACGCGGGCGGGCTCATCAACGTGTACGGCGAACTCAGGGGCTGGATGCCCGAGCGGGCCAAGCGGAAGGCCGGTGAGATCTACAACACCATCCTCAGGATCTGCGAGACCGCCGAGGCCCAGAGCATCCCAACGGCGGAGGCGGCGGACCACGTCGCCGAGGAGCGCATTCGGGAGTCCCGAGTGCTCCAACGCACATGGGTCTAGGCCGGGAAGGAACACGCGCCACGGTGACTCCGGCCGTGCCCCTCGCGTGATGTTCGAGAACCTGGAGAGGGCGGATCCCGAGATCCTCGCCGCCGTGCGCAACGAGGCGCGTCGGCAGGGCTCCCAGCTCGAGCTCATCGCGAGCGAGAACTTCGTGTCCCGCGCGGTCCTGGAGGCTCT
>DASWKP010000353.1:0-3278 GCA_036396575.1 Longimicrobiales bacterium
GTCCGCGATGATCACGAAGCGCCGGGCCTGGGCGGCCACCATCTTCTCCCGGAGCAGGGCTCCCCCCATCCCTTTCACCAGGTCGACGGAAGGATCCACTTCGTCGGCCCCATCCACCGCCAGGTCCAGCGGAGCCAGGTCGTGCAGCTCACCAACGGGGATGCCCAGCTCCCCGCACCGTTCCCGGGTGTGGACGGAGGTGGGTACGCCCACCACGTCCGTCACCTCGCCCGAGCGGATGCGCTCCCCCAACAGGTCCAGGAAGTGAGCCACCGTGCTGCCCGTGCCGAGCCCCAGGCGCATGCCTCTCTCCACCAGGGCCACGGCTTCGCGGGCGGCGGCGCGCTTGAGATCCTCGGCGTCACTCACGAGCGAGCGCGTCAGGGCGTGGCGCCGAAGAGCGAGGAGTGCCCCTGGATTGCATACGGTTCGTCGCGAGGGGGGTCGGCAGGACGGCCTAAGGTACCGTCACCCGCACCGGGCTGCTAGCGCCGGATGTCCTCCTTGACACGGCGGGGCGCCCGCGACCACGATAGGGGCATGTGCGGTCCTTCTGAATTCGTCGCGGTGCCCGCCTTCCAGAGCTACGGGTACTGGTATTACGGCCCCCACCGGGGAAGCCGGGAGGTCGCGCGCGCCTAGACGCATCGCAAGGACGCCGCGCCCGCCGAGGCCCCCGAACCGATCGGGGGCCTTTTTCTGTTTCAGGGACGCCCCCGTGGCGTCCAAACGGGAGGAGACGAGGGATGATCATCGTCACGCGCCTCGGGGTGACCGAGGACGAGCTGGACCACATCCGGGAACGCGTCGAGGCCATGGGCCTTCGGACTCACGTTTCCCGTGGAGAGAGCCGCACGATCGTCGGCTGTATCGGCGACGAGGCGCGCCTCCAGCACGTGCCGCTCCTGGCTCTGTCCGGCGTCGAGGCCGTGCACGCGGTCACGAAGCCCTACAAGCTGGCGGCCAGGGAATTCGCGGCCGGACCCACCCGCATCGCCCTGGGCTCCACCGAGTGGGGAGGACCGGAAGTGGTGGTCGTGGCGGGGCCCTGCTCCGTGGAGGGTGCCGACATGCTCCGCAGCACGGCCGTGGCGGTCCGGGATGCCGGTGCGAGGGGCCTCAGGGGGGGAGCGTTCAAGCCCAGGACGTCTCCCTATTCCTTCCGGGGCATGGGGGAGGAGGGCCTACGCATCCTGGCGGACGTTCGCTCCGAGACGGGACTGCCCGTGGTCACCGAGGTCATGGACACGCGGGAGGTGGAGCTGGTGGCGGGCTACGCCGACGTTCTTCAGGTGGGAGCGCGCAACATGCAGAACTTCGCGCTCCTGACCGAGGTGGGCCGTCTGCACAGGCCGGTCCTCCTCAAGCGCGGCATGAGCGCCACGCTCAAGGACCTTCTCCTGGCCGCCGAGTACGTCATGAGCCAGGGCAACATGAACGTGATCCTGTGCGAGCGGGGCATCCGCACGTTCGAGACCGCCACCCGCAACACCTTCGACCTGGCCGCGATCCCGGTGCTCAAAGCGGAGACGCACCTGCCGGTGATCGCCGACCCGAGCCACGCCGGCGGCCGCCGCGACCTCGTGGAGCCCCTGGCCTACGCCGCCGTTGCCGCCGGCGCCGACGGCCTGATCATCGAAGTCCACCCCGAGCCCGAGAAGGCGTCCTCCGACGGCGAACAGTCCCTGACCTTCCAGGAGTTCGCCGCGATGATGCGCGGCCTGCGGCCCTTCGTGGAAGCCGCCGGAAGGACGCTGGCGGCGGAGGCGGTGGTAGTAGCCTAGCCCGGATCGCGGTCCAGCTCCGCCTCCGCCTCCCGGAGTTGCGCCTCCACCGCCCGCCGCGAGGTGCCGCCAGGAACGTCCCTTGACTCCACGGAGCGCTCCCAGTCGAAGACCTCCCTGGCCTCAGGGCCCAGGGAGGGGTGAGCCTCGCGGAAGTCGGAGTCCTCGATCCCGGTCAGGGGAACGCCCCGTTCCTCGGCGAGGCGTACGATCCGACCTACGGCCTCGTGCGCCCGCCGGAACGGTACGCCCCGGCGTACCATGTGGTCGGCCAGGTCCGTCGCCAGGAGCTGAGGGTCCATGGCGGTCCGGATCCGCTCGGCATCGAAGCGGGCCGTGGCCACGGCCCCCGCCAGGGCCGGCAGGACCAACAGCAGTGTATCCACGGTGTCGAAGACGGCCTCCTTGTCCTCCTGGAGGTCCCGGTTGTAGCCCGTGGGAAGCCCCTTGAGCAGCGTGAGGAAGCCCGTGAGGTTGCCCACCAGGCGCCCGGCCTTGCCCCGGCTCAGCTCGGCCACGTCGGGGTTCCGCTTCTGGGGCATGAGAGACGAGCCGGTGCTGTAGCCGTCGCTGAGCCGGAGGAAGCCCAGTTCGATGGAGCCGAACAGGATCAGATCTTCCGCCAGCCTGGAGACGTGCACCCCCACCGTCGCGCCAGCGAAGAGGAGGTCCGCGGCCCAGTCCCGGTCGCTCACGGCGTCCATGCTATTGGCGCTAATCGTTCGGAAGCCCAGGCGCTCCGCCAACCAGGACCGGTCCACCGGGAACGGACACCCGGCGATGGCCCCCGAGCCCAGGGGCAGGACCGAGGCCGCCTTCACGGCCGCCCCGATCCGGGTCCGGTCCCGCGCCAGGGGCCACACGTGCGACAACGCCCAGTGGGCGGCCCGGACCGGTTGGGCCTGCTGGAGGTGCGTATACCCGGGCATGATGACGTCCAGAGAACCGCGAGCCAGCTCCACCAGCGCCCCCTGGAGTCGAGCGACCGCCCCGTCAACGGCGGCGCCGGCCTCCATCCCCCACAGGCGAAAGTCCGTGGCCACCTGGTCGTTGCGGGACCGCCCGGTGTGGAGCTTGCCGGCGACCTCGCCGATGGCCTCCCCCAGGAGGCGCTCTACCAGGGAGTGGATATCCTCATCCGGAACCTCGGCGAAGCCCCGGTCCAGGAGACGAGACTCCACCTGGTCCAGGCCCTTCACGAGGGCCCGCGCTTCCGCTTGCGTGACGACGCCCGCGCGGCCCAGGGCTTCGGCCCAGGCCCGGCTTCCCTCGATGTCCTGGCGCCACAGCCGCCGGTCCACGTCCAGGCTGAGGTTGAGGGGCACCATGGCAGGGGCGAGCCCCCCCTCGAAGCGCCCTCCCCAGAGCGCCCCGGGTCGGGGCCCGGCCGGGGATCCGGGGTCGGAGGCGATCGGATCGGGCGATTCGGATCGGTCCCGGAACCCGGATCCGGTAGGGGCCGGGCCGGGCGGTTCGGGTTGGGGATGGGGGCCG
>DASWKP010000354.1:0-19305 GCA_036396575.1 Longimicrobiales bacterium
GTTCGTGGCGTTCCTGCTAGGCGGTATCAACTTCATCACCACCCTGATGAACGCCCGGGCCCCGGGCATGAAGGCGTACGACATCCCCATTGTGTGCTGGATGATCGTGATGGCCAGTATCCTGTTCATGCTGTCGGTGGGGCCGCTGATCGCAGGTGCCGTCATGCTGGTGTTCGACCAGACCATCGGAACCGGGTTCTTCAACCCGGCTACCGGGGGTGACCCCATCCTGTGGCAACACCTGTTCTGGTTCTTCGGGCACCCCGAGGTCTACGTCGTGCTGCTGCCGGCCATCGGCATCGTCATCGAAATCGTGGCCACCTTCGCCCGGAAGAAGCTGTTCGGCTACAAGATCATGCTGTACACGGCGGTGGCGACGGCCGTCCTGAGCTTCTTCGTGTGGGCGCATCACCAGTTCGTGGCGGGAATCGACCCGCGCATGGCCAACATCTTCACGGTGACGACCCTCATCATCTCCATCCCCATCGCGGAGCTGCTCTTCGTCATCATCGCGACCCTGTACGGCGGCTCCATCCGGCTCACGACACCCATGCTGTGGGCCCTGTCCTTCGTAGCCGAGTTCCTCATCGGCGGGGTCACGGGGATCTTCCTGGGCGCCAGCGGGGCCGACGTCTACCTCCACGACACGTACTTCGTGCTGGCCCACTTCCACTACACGTTCTTCCCCATCGCCATCATCGGGACCTTCGCGGCGTTCACCTACTGGTTCCCGAAGATGTTCGGCAAGATGATGAACGAGACGCTGGGCAAGGTGCACTTCTGGGGCACCATCATCCCGTTCAACTTCATCTTCATCCCCCTCTTCGTCCTGGGCCTGGGCGGGCAGCACCGGCGGATCTACAACTTCCAGAACTTCCCGGAGCTCGCTGCCATGCAGCCGGTCCGGGTGCTGGCCACGGTGGCCCTCATCGTCATGCTCCTCTTCCAGCTCGTCTTCTTCTACAACGTCATCCGGAGCTGGATGAAGGGTGAAGCGGCCGGGAGGAACCCGTGGAAGTCCAACACGCTCGAGTGGACCACGGAGTCGCCGCCGCCGCATGGCAACTGGCCGCCCGACGAGATGCCCAACGTGTACCGGGGGCCGTACGAGTACGGGCACCCGACCCGCGAAGAGGACTACTGGCCCCAGAATCTTCCGGCCTGAGGAAACCAAGCTCGATGCAGAAGCCCATCGCCACGACGCGCAGCGCCACGGGGATCCCCACCGGCCGCCTGGCCATCTGGTGGGTAATCGCCTCGGAGGTCGTCATCTTCGGCGGCCTGCTGGCCTCGTATCTCATGCACCGCCTCGGCCACCCCGAGTGGGCTTCGGCGGCCGCCCACACCAACACCTGGATCGGGGCGTTCAACACCTTCGTGCTCCTGTCGTCCAGCTTCACCGCGGTGCTGGCCCACCAGGCCGCGGAGCAAGGCGACGGCAAGACCGCTGCCAGGTACCTGTTGGCCACCACGGGCGGGGCCCTGACCTTCCTCGTGGTGAAGGGATTCGAGTGGGCGAACGAGATCAGCCACGGCTACACCATCACTTCCAACGGCTTCTGGAGCTTCTACTACACGGCGGCCGGGCTCCACGCGGCCCACGTCATCGCCGGCGCCATCATCATGCTGTTCATCGCGAGGGACGCCGCGAAGAACCTGGAGCTCCAGCGGGTGGAGCTCATCGGGATCTACTGGCACTTCGTGGACGTCGTCTGGATCTTCCTGTTCCCCCTGCTGTACATCGCGAAATAGGCCCACTATGGCTGAGACCCATCATCCCGACTACAAGAAGATCTACGTCACGCTGCTGATTCTCCTGGTCATCAGCGTGGCCGGCCCCTTTCTGGGAGTCTTCTGGATCACCCTCATCACCGCGTTCGGGATCGCGCTGGTCAAAGCGACCCTGGTGGTCCAGAACTTCATGCACCTCAAGTGGGAGAAGGACATCATGAAGTGGATGCTCGGTACGTCGGTGGTTCTCATGCTGCTGCTCTTCGCGGGAGTGGCGCCCGACGTCATGAAGCACGAAGGGACCCGCTGGGTGAACCTGTCGGCCCAAGCCGCCATCGCCCGGGGCATTCCGGACGAGGGCCACGCCGAGGAGGCGGAGCACGAGGAGGGGGCACGGCCCACGGACGCGGAGGGCCTCATGGCCGCCGCCGACGGGCAGGAGTTCGACCCCGCGGCCGCCTACGCCCAGGTCTGCGCGGCGTGTCACGGCGCGGAGGGCGGGGGCGACGGCATCGCGGGACAGGCCCTCGATCCCAAGCCCGCCAACTTCAAGGACTCCGCGTTCTGGGAGGCCCGCCCGGACTCGGTGGTCCTCAAGGCCATCCGCGAAGGAGGACCCGCGGTGGGCAAGTCGCCTCTCATGGCGCCCTGGGGCTCGCTCTATGACGAGACCCAGGCCCGCGCCATCGTCGAGTACCTGAAGACGTTCAAGAGCGCGGGCTGACCGGATCGTGTCGGCGGAGAGCGTGGCTCTGGCCATCGAAGTGCGGCCGCCCCCGAGGCCGCGGCCGAAAGTCGTGGCGGACGGGGTCATGGGGATGCTCCTCTTCGTGTTCACGGAGGCCATGCTCTTCGCCGGGATGATCTCCGCCCACGTCATCGTACGGTCCCGGTCGGCGGGCATGATGTGGCCCCCCTACGGCCAACCCCGCCTCCCGGTGGTGGAAACCGCTTTCAACACCGGGGCTCTCCTGGCCAGCGGCGTCGTCCTCGCCATGGCCCACCTCGCCTTCCGGTCGGGATCGGCGAAGGCGGCCAGCCTGGTTCTGGTGTCCGCCCTCCTCGGGGCGGTCTTCGTTGTCTTTCAGGGCGTGGAGTGGGCGGCGCTCATCCGGGAGGGCCTGACCCTCCAGTCCAGTTCGTACGGGAGCTTCTTCTACCTCATCGTGGGCACGCACGCCCTCCACGCCGTGGCGGCACTCGGGGGCCTGGCGTGGGCCTGGTCGGGGCTCCGCCGGGGCCGGCTCACCGCCTCCCAACTCGGCACCGTGGAGGTGCTCTGGTACTTCGTCGTGCTGGTGTGGCCCTTCCTGTACGCGAGGGTCTACCTGTGACGCCGCGCCGCTGGATTCTGGCCGTCTTCGCGGCGGCGGGCCTCCTGATCGCGGCGCCCGACGCGGCGCTGGCCTGCGCGGTCTGCTTCGATCCCAGGGACGAGAACCGCATGGCCTTCCTGGCCACGACGGCGTTCCTCAGCCTGCTGCCGCTGGGAATGGTAGGGGGGATGGGGTTCTGGCTCTGGAGGAAGGTGCGGGTCGGGGACGCCGCTCAGGATGATCTCGCCCCGGACGCGACGGGGGACGCTCCGGGGAGCGGGCCGGCGACCGGCTGAGCGAAGCGGCGCGGGGATCCGCGAGCCGGGTCCACCCGGACGACCCTGGAACCGTCAGCGCACCACGTCGGCCAGGGAGCGCGCCCGGAGGAGTCGCTCCACGGTCGCGTCCTCGCGCGCGTCCTCGCGCTCCGGCACCACCACGACCTCACGGGACTCTCCGGGCGCCAGATCGAAGTGGTTGTCGGAAAAGTGGGCCGCCTCCCCCTCCAGATAGAGGTGCACGCCCGGTGCCAGGACGTCGCTGCCCACTGTGACCCGCCAGGTGCCGTCCGGCGTCCGGGTGACGTCGAGCGCCAGGGACGGCTCGGCCAGGCGCAACTCCCCACCGGTCACGAAGTAGAGCAGCGCGCGCGCCGGCTCGACTCCCGCGGCCGCCCCGGGCTCGAACGTCGCTCGCAACACCACGCTGGCGGGATCCGCGCCGCCCAGGACCTGGCTCCGGGACAGGCTCCACACCCTCTCGCTGCTGGCGCCGCCGAGGGTGACGGCCTCCGCCCAGCGCCCGATCGCCTCCCCGCGGACATGGAGGAGCTCGACGGTGAGGCGCCCGGCCAGCGGCTCGGGCCCGTCCCACACGCCCCACACCCCCACCGTGTCGTCGACCAGGACCGGCGAGACCAGCAACGGGGCGAAGGCCTCCCGGGCGGCGTAGTGCAGGGCCTTCCAGCGGCCCGCATGGTCGACGCTGGACCACGACACCACCGGCCACGTGTCGTTGAGCTGCCAGTAGAGCGTGCCCATGGTGCGGGGCCGGCCGCGGCGGTGGGCCTCGAACGCGAGGCGCATGCCGCGGGCCTGGATGCGCTGACTCAGGTAGACGAAGTCCGACAGATCGTCGGGCACCGCGTACTCGCGGGCCATATAGGCGCCCACGGTCTCGTAGCCCGTGGGGTGCTTCTGGTGGACGGCCAGGACCTCCGACCCGAGGAAGCGGTCCTCCTCGGCGGTGAAGTCCCGGATGGTCGCCATGCCCGGCATCCCCTGGAAGCCGAACTCGCTCATGAAGCGGGGCACCTTGTCCAGGAAGACCTCGAAGGGCTCCAGTCCCCACCACACCCCCCAGTAGTGCGAGTCGCCGTGGGTCATGCTCTCGGCGCGGCCCCAGCCATGCCGGGGTGACGACGGCCAGTAGAAGCGCCCCGGATCGTGGACCTCGACGGCCCAGGGCAGCGTCTGGTGGAAGACGCGCTCGTAGGCTTCCCACACCGTGGCCGAGTCCGCGGCGGTGTAGCCCAGGCTCCGCTGCCAGCCCCAGTTGTGCCAGCCCTCGTCCATCTCGTTGTTGCCGCACCACAGGGCCAGGCTGGCGTGGTTGCGCAGGCGCCGGATCTGGTGCTCCGCCTCCCGGGCGACGTTCTCAACGAAGGTCTCGTCGGCCGGGACCATCTGGTTGGCGAACATGAAGTCCTGCCAGACGAGGAGGCCCATGTCGTCGGCGGCGTCGTAGAACGCGTCGTCCTCGTAGATGCCGCCGCCCCACACCCGGAGCATGTTCATGTTGGCGTCCCGGGCCGAGGCGAGGAGGCGTCGGTAGTCGGCCTCCGTGACCCGCGGGGTGAAGTGGTCTGCCGGCACCCAGTTGGCGCCCCGGGCGAACACCGGGACGCCGTTCACCCGCAGAAAGAAGCTCTCTCCCCAGGCGTCGGTCTGGTTGACCACCTCCACGGTGCGGAGGCCGATACGGGTGTCGGAGCGGTCCACGCGGCCAGCCGCGCCTACCTCCACGCCGGCTTCGTACAGGGTCGCGGCGCCCATTCCGGCGGGCCACCACAGGTGGGGTTCGTTCACGTCCAGCGCGATGGACACGGTCTGCGTGCCGGCCTGGAGGCGGACGCGGCGGGTGGCGCTGGCGGCGTCCCCGGCGGAACCGGCGGACGTTTCCGCGGAAACGCGCGCGACCTCCGTCAGGGCGTCCGGCCGGGCCGCGACCGTGGGAGCGACCGCCATCGTGACGGCCAGCCGCGCCGTGACCGCCGCCGTCGCTTCCACCGTGACGTCCACGCGCAGGCGTGCCCGCTCCGCCGTGACCTCCTCCTGGACCCAGTGCGCGTCGGTGACGCGCACGCCGGACCACGCCACCAGACGCACGGGCTTCCAGACGCCGCTGGTGACGAAACGGGGGCCCCAATCCCAACCGAAGTGGTAGGCGGCCTTGCGCGCGAAGGCCCTCGTGGGAGGCTCCCTCCGGTCGTTGCCCATAGGCAGCGCGATCCCGTGCGTCTCCATGGCCGGGAGCACCTCGGCGACCGGCGGCCGGAACGTGACCTCCAGCTCGTTGGCGCCGGGCCACAGCCGCTCCCTGACCGGCACCTCCCATGCGCGGAACATGTTGTCGGCATCGAGAACGGTCTCACCGTTCAGGCGCACGTCGGCGAAGGTGTCCAGGCCGTCGAAGACGAGGGCGAGGGCCCGCTCCTCCAGGAGGGCTTCGTCCACCGTGAAGGTCGTCCGGTAGGCCCAGGTGGCCTCCTCGATCCACTGGAGGCTGTCCTCGTTGGCCCGCCAGTACGGATCGCCGATGAGGCCCGCGGCCAGAAGGTCCGTGTGGACCGTGCCCGGGACGGTGGCGGGGCGCCAGAGCGTGTCCACGGGCCAGGCGCGCTCCGCCTCCGACGGCACTCTGCGGAACTCCCAGGCGGAGGCCAGATCCAGTCGCCGCACGGCGGTGTCGGGGGCCAGATCACACCCGATGACGAGAGCGAGCGTCGCCAGCAGGAGCGGAGGCCGCCTCGACGCGCGGCCCGGACAGCCGGAGCCCGCCTTCATGCCGACGCTACCCCCCCGGGCCGGCGGCGTACCCTCACTCCCAGGTAACCCTCAGGGGGTGCGCCTCGGTGTTGAAGATCACCCGGTCGAAGTCCAGCGTCTCCGGCGGAGCGAAGAGCAGGTACGCGTACTTTAGGGTCTCCGCCAGGAAGAAGCTCTGCATGCCGTCCGACAGTTCCTTCGTGGCGATGTCGCGCACGTGGGCGTACCCCACGTCGGTGCGGGCCCAGCGCACGATGCGCTCGAACATGTCCCGGCCCATGTCCCGCCAGCGCTCCTCTCCCGTCAGAAGCCACAGGTGGTAGGCGGACTCGATGGCCTCGGGCCGAAGGACGTACGCCCCGCTCCGCACCTCGCCCGTTGCGTAGTCCATCTGCTCCGGCTCGATGTCGTACGCCGTCCACATGTGGTAGACGGACTCCTGGAGGCGGGTAGCCCTGTCCAGGTCCCCGCCCAGCGCCAGCAGCGCCGGGAGGAAGGCGTCCAGCGCACCGAAGCGGGTGGCGGTGCGCTCGCCCGTGTTCATGTCGGCGCGCCCGTACCAGAGGCGGCCGTCCACCTCGTCGGCCAGGTGCTCGTGCACCGCGGGCATGCTCTCCAGCCACATGCGATGGAAGTCCTCGTCGTCGAAGAGGAGCCATGCCTTGAGCAGGTACTCGTAGTAGGAGTCGATGCGCCCGCTCACATGGCTGTCCGTGTCCACCCACTCCCCCGTTTCCACATCGATGGTTGTGCCCACCAGCCCGAGCGGCGAGCGCCGCCGGAAGACCTCCTCGATGCCCCGTTTGGACGCGTCATAGTAGACGGGGTTGCCGGTCAGCTTCGACAGCACGCCGAACTCAAGCATCAACGTCCCGATCTCCGCCGGGTTGTTCACCGGCAGGCTCGTCTCACCCGAGCGCAGGTTGACCCGCACGTACGGCATCCCCGTGGGCGAATCGAACGCGGGCATGAGCCGGTCTCCCAGATCCGTGGCCAGCGCCAGGAATCCGGGGTCGCCGTCCATCTGGTAGGCGGACAGGAGCCCGCCCAGGAGGCGGATGGTCACCTCGAAAACCTGCACGGAGAAGTCCCGGTCGAAGTCCAGGGAGTCCAGGATGAGCGCCTTGGCCTCGGCGGCCTCCTCGTCCAGCCCCATGAGGAGCATCGTGTCGAAGGCGTCGACGGGAGTCATGAGCAGGGAGGCGTCGTACCAGTCCCGAAACGACCTCGACAGGGGACGCAGGTCGTCGTGGCCCCATGCGTACGCGCGGTAGCCCTCCCAGGCGTGGAGGAACTCCTGGCGAACGCGCTCGGCGGGGGCCGGGTCGGCGCGGAGCCACGAAACCGTGAGGGCCGGGCGGGGCGGAACGCGCTGGAGGGCGAGCGTCGCGGCCCCGGACCCCCTGCCCCCGGCGGCCATGGTCGACATGGGCGCTCCCGCCAGCGTCGCCGTCGGCTCTTCCGGGGCCGGCTCGTCGGACTGGGACGGCGGCCGGTCCTCCACGCCGGAGGCCCACGCCCGGTTGGGCTCAGGTCCCATCTCCAGGACCAACTCGCCCCCCCGGGCCACATCCTCGTGGCGGATGTAGGCCTTGTCGAGCGGGGCGCCGTTGAGCCACGCGCGCTGGACGAAGAGGTTGGCGTCGCTCACGCCCGGGGCGCGGACCACGAAGGTGCGGCCTTCGCCCACGTCCAGCGCCGCCTCCTCGAATAAGGGGCTGCCGATGACGTAGGTGGCGCTCACGGGGTCCACCGGGTAGAAGCCGACGGCGCTCAGGACGTACCAGGCCGACATCTGCCCGCAGTCCTCGTTGCCCGCCAGGCCGTCGGGCCCGTCCGAGTACTGGCTGGCCAGGATCTGGCGCACCCGCTCCTGGGTCTTCCACGGCATGCCCGCCCACGAGTAGAGATAGGCGATGTGGTGGCTCGGCTCGTTGCCGTGGGCGTACTGGCCGATCATGCCCGAGATGTCCGAGGAGGCGTTCTCACCCACGACGACGGTGTCGGCCTCGAACAGGGAGTCCAGCTTCGCGGCGAAGGCCCGGGGCCCGCCGATCCGCGCCATCAGAGCCGCCACGTCGTGGGGCACGAACCACGTGTGCTGCCAGGCGTTGCCTTCGGTGTAGTCGGTGTCGACCATGTGGGAGGAGCGGAACGGATCGAAGGGCTCCACCCAGCTCCCGTCGGCCCGGCGGCCTCGCATGAAGCGGGTTCTGGGGTCGAGGACGTTCCGCCAGGAGCCGGCGCGGTCCAGGAAGTCGTCCGCCAGGTTGAGGACCTCGTACAGCCGCTCCCGGGGGAGCGACCTCTGACCAAGGGCGGCAGCCGCCAGGTTGGCCACGGCCCAGTCGTCGTAGGCATACTCGAGGGTCTTGGTGACCGACTCTTCCTCCAGCCCCGACGGGATGTATCCGTAGCTCCTGTAGTGAGAGAGGCCGCGGTGGTCCGCCACGGAGCTGCGGAGGGCGGCCTCGAGGGCCGTGACCGCGTCCACCCCGGCGACGCCTTTGCGCACCGCCTCCGCGAGGACAGGCACGGCGTGATGCCCCGTCATCGTGTTGGTCTCGTTGCCCACCAGCGACCAGACGGGCAGGTACCCGTGCTGGTCGCCGAAGGCCAGCATGGACGCCACCAGGTCCGGCACGCGGTCCGGATCCACGATCGTGAACAGCGGATGCGCCGCCCGGAAGGTGTCCCACAGGGAGAAGATGGAGTGGTTGCGGAACCCCTCGGCCTCGTGGATGCGGCCGTCCGCGCCCCGGTACCGGCCGTCCACGTCCTCGAAGAGCACGGGACACAAACGCGTGCGATAGAACGCCGTGTGGAAGGTGCGCCGCTGGGCGTCGGTGCCTCCCGCCACGCGGATCTTCCTCAGCTCCCGCTCCCAGGCCCGGTCCGCCTCCAGACGCGCCTGGTCGAAATCCCAGCCCGGCGCCTCCGCCATCAAGTTGGCCAGGGCGGCGTCCTCGCTCACGTAGGAGAGGCCTACCTTGACCAGCAGCGTGTCACCGGACATCCCGTCGAACCTGAGGAGCGCCCGGGAGTCCGGACTGCGCACCCGGGCGGCGCCCGGCGGCAGCGCTTCGAGCCCGGCCGCCAGGTCCACGCCCACAAGCGGCCGCGACAGCGCCATGGCGAAGAACACGCGCTGATCCCGGGCCCAGCCCGACGAGCGCCGGAAGCCGGCGAGCAACGTGTCGTTGACCACGCGCAGGCCCGTGTCCACCGGGCGGTCCCAGTTCATCGAATAGCCCAGGTCGACGATCAGGCCAGGCTCCACCTGGCCGGCGGGGCCCGGCCGGGCCGCGGCACCAGCCGCGCCAGCGGCGCCCACCCCATCCCCGCCCCACACATACCGGTGCAGCCCGACGCGCTCCGTGGCCGTGAGCTCCGCCTGAACGCCCGGCCTGTCGAGCCACACCGAATAGAACCCGGGCGCGGCCTCCTCCCGGTCGTGGCTGAACGGCGACGCGTACGGCCGCTCGTCGCGCGATGCGTGGGTCCCGTCCACCGGCACCCGCCTCGACACCGGCATGACCAGCACGTCCAGAAGGTCCCCGATGCCGGTCCCGCTCAGATGCGTGTGGCTGAAGCCCACCAGCACCGAGTCCGACTCGTGATAGCCAGCCGTCCAATCCCAGCCCGGGACGCCGTTGTCGGGGCTGAGCTGGACCATGCCGAAAGGCACCGTGGCCCCCGGGTAGACGTGGCCGTGCCCTCCGGTGCCGATGAATGGGTCCACCCACGCGGTCAGTGCGCCGCTCGGCGCGCCGGCGCCAACCAGGTTAGGTGGCACGTCGGGGGCGGAGCACGCCGCGACGGCCAGCGCCGCGCACGCCGACCCCACGCGCGACAGCGCGACCCGGGCCCGCCCTCTCAGCTTCGCCGACTCGGCCGCTCCGCCACGATCCAGGATCCGGAACAAGGTCACTCCTCCAGCAGGTGCGGGCGCTCGCGGAGCAGCGTGAGCACCAACTCCCCGAACAGGGTGTTGGCCCACGCGAACCACGCCCGCGTGAATCGGCCCGGATCGTCCTTGTGGAAGGACTCGTGCATGAGGCCCGTCCCCCCGTGGGTAGCCTTCAGCCAATCGAGACACCGCAGGATCTCCTCCTCGTCCTCCGACGTCAGGGCCCGCATGATGAGCCCCAGCGGCCAGATCATGTCCAGCCCCACATGGGGCCCTCCCACGCCCTCCGCCGCCGTGCCCCGGAAGAAGTACGGGTTCCTCTCGCTCAGGACCAAGCCCCGCGTGCTCCGGTACAGCGGATCCGCCGCCTGGCAGCAGCCCAGGTACGGCAAGGACAGCAAGCTCGGGATGTTGGCGTCGTCCATGTGGTGACAGTTGCCGAAGCCGTCCACCTCGTACGCCCACACCCGGCCCGCCTCGGGATGCTCCACGATGGCGTGCTCCCGGAGCGCCGACTCCACCTCCGCGGCCAGCGCCTCGCACTCGGCGGCCAGCCCGTCATCCCCCGGGAACGCCCGCGACATGACCGCGAGCTGCCGTAGCGACACGACCGCGAAGTGGTTGGACGGCACCAGGAAGGGAAACGTCGTGGCGTCGTCCGAGGGTCGAAAGATGGACACGATGAGTCCCACGGGGCGGATGGGGTTGCCGTACCCGGCGCCCGCCACCGTGTCCGTCTGCCACCCCGTCACGCGCTGGAACTTGTACGGCCCCGGGCCCTCCTTCCGCTGCTGCTCGCGGAACGTGCGCACCACCAGGCCCATGGCCTCCCGCCAACGCGCGTCGAAGGGGGAGGCGTCCCCCGTGGCCTGCCAGTACCCGTAGCCGAGGCGGATGGCGTAGCACAGCGAGTCCACCTCCCACTTCCGCTCGTGGAGCTCGGGCCTCATGTCCGTGAGGTCCTCGGACCACTTGCTGCCCGTGGGCCCCTTGTTGAAGGCATTGGCGTAGGGGTCGATCAGGATGCACGCCGTCTGGCGGTGGATCACCCCGGCCAGGAGCCGCCGCAGATCCTCGTCCCCGGACGCGAGCGGCAGGTAGGGCCACACCTGGGCGGCGGAGTCCCGCAGCCACATGGCCTCGATGTCGCCGGTGATCACGAACGTGTCGGGCCGCCCGTCCACCGTACCCACGTCGACCGTCGTGTCCAGCGTATTCGGGAAGCAGTTCTCGAACAGCCACGCCAGCTCCGTGTCGGCCAGACGCCCCTTGACGTCGCGGATCGTGCGCTCCACGGCCTGGCTCGTGAAGCGGCGCTCCGACGGCGGCGGCCTCTGGGACGTGATCTCCTGGCGGAGGAGAAGGCCTGGCGCCCGAAAGCGCTCGCTGCCCGCCCCCGAGCCGGGAGGCGGGTGTGCCGCCCCACCGGTGCCAATGGCGCCACTGGTGCCACTGGTGCCAGTCGTGCCCGGTGCCGCGCCGTGACCCGCGCCGTCCACGGCGCCGTTCACCGAGCTTGGCGCCACGGCGCCAGCCGCCACACCGGCCACCGCGAGGCCGGCGCTCTTCAGGAAGTCGCGTCGAGGGGTGATGGGCATGGTGGGCGGGTCCGCTTCTCCGGTGTAGCCGTCGCCCTCGCGACCTCGGGTGGGCGCGTGATAGGGTGTGGAGCGAACCTACCGCCGTGCGGGAGGGAGGGGAAAGGACGGGCCGCCCCCCCCAAACGACCACACATCGCCGTCGTAGGATGTCCGTGGTCGTTTCGAGGGCACATACGCCCCCAAGTGCCCACGAGGGCGGCGCCCGCGGGGTCGGTGGTCACTTACGGGCGAATACGGCCCCGAAGTGACCACGCAAGATGCCGGTACGGCGCCGGTGGTCGTTTGGTGGCCGGGTCCAGTCGTCTCCACAGAGCGCCTCGACAGAGCGCCTCCACAGAGCGCCTCCACAGAGCGCCTCCACGAGCGCCGCCGTCGCCAGCGCCGCGGACGCCGAGCCCGGCAGATAGCCACGCGTTCCAGGGGGGGTCCGCGCGAAGTCCTTCACCGTCACCGAGGCGGCGCTCAAGGCCCTCGTTCGCGCGGCCCGCAGCCAGGAACTTCAGGACCACGGCGGACTCGGGTCCTACTCCAGAAAGCCCAATTGCGTGTCGTCAGACCGGGCTCCAACCTGCTCCCCGCCCGGCGGCGAGGACGTCGTCGGGGGCGGATCTTCCTGATGTCCGGGCCGCTCACGTTTCTCGCCCACCGCGCGGGTGACCTCCACCACTCGGTCTCCCGCCGGCACCTTGATCACCCTGCGGCCCTGGGCCCTCCTCCCCTGGGATGGGACGTCGCTCGCCGCCACGCGCACCACCTGCCCCCCGGCGGTCACCAGCATGACGTGGTCCCCCTCCAGCACTTCCAGAGCCGCGACGAGAGGCCTGGGTGATCCCGAGGAGGGCGTGGCGAGCGTACCCAGGCCCCCGCGCTTCTGGAGTGGGAACTCCGCCACGGAGGTCCGTTTGGCCGTGCCGTCCTCGCTCACCGTGAGAACCCCGGCCTCCCGGCGGATGAGCAGCATGCCCACGACCCGGTCGTCGCCCCGGAGGTCGACACCCTTCACGCCCTGGGCGGTGCGGCCCATGGTGGACACTTCCTCCTCGGGAAAGCGGATGGCGCGCCCCGCCCGGGTCAGCAGCATGATCTCCGCGCGTCCGTCGGACAGAGCCACGTCCAGGATGGCATCGCCGGCCTTCACGCCCGCGGCGATGACCCCCCCGGAGCGGGGGTTCGAGAACTCGCTCAAGGACGTCCTCTTCAGGATGCCCTGGCGCGACAGGAACACCAGGAAGCGGCCCTCCTCCGACAGATCCTCCACCGGGAGCATGGCCACGATGGGGTCCTCGCGGTCCGCGCCCTGGAGGAGGGAGTAGACCGACTGGCCCCGGGAGGCCCGGCCGCTCTCGGGGAGGTCCAGGACCGGCAAGAAATGGGCGTGCCCCCCCCGGGTGAACGCCAGGATCCAGCCCCGGGTCCGCGCCACGAAGAGGCGCTCGATGTAGTCGTCCTCGTAGCGCTCCATGCCTGCCAGGGCCTTGCCGCTGGACACCCGGCGTCGGTAGACGCTGGTGGCCATGCGCTTGACGAACCCCTCATGGCTCACGGTGACCACCACGTCCTCGTCGGCGATTTCCTCCTCGATCTCCGCCACCTCCTCGGAGGCGTCCCGCAGGATGACGGTGCGGCGCTCGTCGCCGTACTTCTTCACCACCTCGGCCAGCTCCTCCAGGACCACCTCGAGCTGGCGCTCGTCGGAGCCCAGGATGCCGCGGAGCTCCACGATCGTGGCGGTCAGCTCCTCCAGGCGCGCCCGCAGCTCGGACTGCTCCAGGCGGGTGAGCTTGCCCAGGCGCATGTTGAGGATGGCGTCGGCCTGGACCTCGCTCAGGCCCAGCCGTTCCTGGAGGCCGAGGCTGGCTTCGGGACGGTCCTTCGAGGAGCGGATGATCTTGATGACCGTGTCGATGTCGGCCAGGGCCGCGAGCAGCCCTTCCACCACGTGTCGCTCGGCCTCGGCCTTCTCCAGCTCGTGCCGGCTGCGGCGCCGCACCACCTCGATGCGGTGGTCGCGGTACATCTCCAGGATCGTCTTGAGGTCGAACTCCCGCGGCTGGCCGTGGTCCAGAGCCAGGAGGATGGCGCCGAACGTGGCCTGGAGGTACGTCTTCCTGTACAGGAGCTTCAGCACGGACGTGGCCTTGGCTCCCCGCTTGAGCTCCACCACCACCCGGATCCCGTCGCGGTCCGACTCGTCCCGGATGTCGCTGATGTCCTCGGCCTTGCCCTTCCGGGCCAGGTCCACGACCTGCTCGATGATGCGGGTCTTCGAAATGGCGTAGGGCAGCTCGGTGACCACGAGTTGCTCCTTTCCGCCCCGCAGCGCCTCCTTCACCACCCTGGCCCGCATGACGATGCGGCCCCTCCCCGTGTGATACATGTCGCGGATGCCCTCGTCTCCGACCACGAAGCCGCCGGTGGGAAAGTCGGGGCCCGGGATGTGACGCATGAGGTCCGCCACCGTGCATTCGGGGTCGATGGCCAGGAGATTGATGGCCGCCGCGACCTCCCGGAGGTTGTGCGGCGGCACGTTGGTGCTCATGCCCACGGCGATGCCGCTGGAGCCGTTGACCAACAGGTTCGGGACGCGCCCGGGAAGGACCGAGGGCTCCTCCCGCTGCCCGTCGAAGTTGGGCAGGAAGTCGACGGTCTCCTTCTCGATGTCGTCCAGGAGCTCCGTGGCCACGGAGGCCAGGCGGGCTTCCGTGTAGCGATACGCCGCCGCTGAGTCCCCGTCGATGGAGCCGAAGTTGCCCTGCCCGTCCACCAGGGGATAGCGGAGGGAGAAGTCCTGCACCATGCGCACGAGGGCTTCGTACACGGCCGAATCGCCGTGCGGGTGGTACTTGCCCAGCACGTCACCCACCACCGTTGCGCTCTTCTTGTGGGGCCGGTCGGGCTGGAGCCCGATCTCGTGCATGGCGAAGAGGATGCGCCGGTGCACGGGCTTGAGTCCGTCCCGCACGTCGGGGATGGCGCGCTGGACGATGACGCTCATGGAGTAGTCCAGGAACGACTCCTTCATCTCCTCTTCGATGAGGCGAGGGAGGATCCGCTCCCGCTTCTCGGCCATGCTCATGCTGGCTCCTGCTGCGTCCGCTCGGGTGGATGGGGCCGGTTCGGCCGCGCTATCCTCTAATAGTGGGCGCTTCGTGTCCAGGGGCCACCGGGACGGGAACAGGGCGCCGCGGGCGGGAGACCCACAGCGCTCTGGAGAACGCGCGGAGCGGAGGGAGGATCAGCCGTCGCTGGGTAGCTCGTCGAGTAGGCGCAGCACCCGGGACCTGAGCTCCGGGGGCGCCGCCTGGCCTTCCACGGCCCTGTGCAGGGCCTCCCGGAAGTTCTGCTCGAACGCCAGGTGAGGATAGCACCTCGCGCACTTCTGGAAGTGGGTCTCCACCTGGCTGTGGCTGACCCCGTCCAGTTCGCCGTCCAGGAAGTCGTAGAGGCGCGCGAGGGCCTCCTGGCAGGTGACCATCTCGGGGCTGTCACCCCCCGAGCCCATCCAGCGACGGACCGCGTCCAGGATCATTGCCGCTCCTCCCGCCGGGCGATGTAGCCCTCCTCCACGGCGTAGTCGTAGAGCATCGTCTGCAGCAAGCGCCGCCCCCGGAAGAGCCGGCTCTTCACCGTGCCGACGGGCACGTCGACGAGCGCGGCGGTGTCGTTGTAGGACAGGCCTTCCACGTCGCACAGGACGACCACCGCGCGAAAGTCGTCGGGCAGCGCGTCGATCGCCGCGAGGATCGCGTCGTTCACGATGGACCCGAAGAAGGCGCCCTCGGGATCCACCTCGCTGGTCGCCCGCCACAGCGGATTGACGACCTCGACGCCCGTGGCTCCCGCCTCGCCTGCCAGGTTCTCCTCGACGATCTCGTCGTGCCGTTGGCTCCGCTCCTGCCCTCGCAGGAAGACGTTCCGGCATATGGTGAAGAGCCAGCTCTTGCAGTTGGTTCCCGGCGTGTACTGGCGCCAGCCTCGGAACGCCCTCAGGAACGTCTCCTGGACCAGGTCCTCCGCTGCGTCGGGCGAGCCCGACAGCCTCGAGGCGAATCGGTAGACGGCGTCCAGGTGAGGGATTGCCTCCCGCTGGAAGCTCTGCGTGTCCTTCGTGGTCCGGTCCAAGAGGTGGCTCGGGGTCGAGGCGTCCTCCGTGGGGGAGGGCCTCAGTCGGGAAAGCGGAAGGTCGTCACGCTGCGTTGGTCGACGGGGCGACCCGTAACGACCTCGATCAGGGCCTCCATCTCCTCGCCCAACGCCTCCAGCCTCCGGAGCACGGACAGCGTGTGGGCGAAGTCGAAGTAGGCGGACACGGCGCTCTCATCGGCGGGGTGTGCCGTGAGGACCATGGCCTCCATGTCCGCGCGCAGGCGCTCGACGATCGTGGAAACGGCGCCCCGGAGGTCCCGCTGCTCCTGGAGGTTGGTGAGGCGCACGACGCCGTCGAGACGGGGCACCATCGCCTCAACGCGGGCGCGGGTGTCCGGGGGGGCCGCCACGCCACCGACCCCCGCGACGACGTCTCCGAGAACGACGCGGGCGCCGTGTCTCAGCGCCCTCAGCTCCTCATAGTTGCAGTGCAGGATCACCGTCGGCTCCTCATGGCCCTCTGTACCTGCCCTCCCCGAGATTGTTTCGGTACGCCGTGCCCGACGGACGTCGCCTACCCTGGCGCCTCGCCGGGTGGCGGATTCTCGCCCGGGCGGTCCCGCGCCCGGACGAGCCACGGACCCAGCCAGAGTCCGCCGACGAGATCCACGAGGATGTGGGCGATGATGGCGGGCCACAAGGTGCCCAGGATGAGGAAGGACGCGGCCAGCAGGAAGCCCAGGAAAAAGGTCCGCACCATGCCCACGGGCCCCTGGTAGGCGTGGAGCACCCCGAAGGACAGGCAAGTCAGGACGGCGGCGGGCCACTCCCCGCCCACGAAGGGCGCGAGCGTGGGAATCGCGTACCCCCGGAACGTGATCTCCTCGCCGAGGCCCGCCGCGACGGACAGGCCCACGAATGCGAGGCGCTCCCGCCGGGTCCGGGGGATGAGCGCCAGAAGAAGCGAGGTCTCGTCCAGGTCCAGAAGGCGGCCCGCGACGTGGAAGACGCCTACCAGAATGCCCACCGACAGGGTAACGCCCGCGGTCCACACCAGGAGGCTTCCCGCGGGGGGGAACGGGTCCAGCCCGAGCCCGGCGCCGCCCCCCGCTCGCAGCCCCAGCCCGAGCGCCACCGAGCCCAGGACGAGGATGGTGACCGCGGAGCCCAGGTAGGCGGGCATCCGCTCCAGCGGCGCGCTACGGGCGAGGGGGATCTGGGCGACCGCCAGGACCGGCATCAGCTCCAGCAGAAGGGCGAGGAACACGGCGTCGAGCACCGGGAGGCCGAACCGGGTGACGAAGCCGAGAGCCAGAAGGGGAAGGAGCGCGACGCCGGCCAGCGCGAGCGGGAGGGCGCTCCGGGCCTCCTCGGAGTCTCCGCTCGCCGGACCGCACCCGGTCACGGACAGGACAGCGCCCGCCCGATCTCCTCGATCCGCCCCAACGTGGCCTCCACGTCCGCCCACCCGGATTGGACGTTGAGGATGCACAGGCGCAGGGAGTACTCTCCCCGGAGACGGGTCGAGGACATCATGGCCGTGCCCTCCTGGTTGATGCGGTCCTGGACGCTCCGGTTGAGGCTCTCCAACTCGTCCGGGCTCATTGAACCCGCCGAGCCCGCCGAGCCCGCCGAGCCCGCCGGACGGTACCGGAAGCAGACCACCCCGAGCATGGGCGGACTCAGCAGCTCGATATCCGGGGAGGCGGCGATGCGCCGCCCTGCGCGCTGAGCCAGGTCCAGGGTCCGGTCGATCTCGTCGCGATGTCCCCGCACCCCGAACGTCTGTATGGACATCCAGATCCTGAGGGCCCGGAACGACCGCGTGAGCTGGATGCCCCGGTCCGCGAAGTTCACGTGCTGGGCCCCGAGCCGCGTGTCCTGAAGGTACTCGGGCAGAATGCGGAACGCGGCCTCCAGACGCGCCACGTCGCGGACCATGAGGCACCCGGTTTCATATGGCTGGAAGAGCCACTTGTGGGGATCCAGCGTGATGGAGTCCGCCTCGTCGATGCCCCGGAAGGCCTCCCGGCCGCGCTCGGTGAGCACGGCGAAGCCCCCGTAGGCCGCGTCCACGTGGAGCCAGACGCCCCGTTCGCGGCAGAGGGCCGCCAGCTCGGGCAGCGGGTCCGTCGCCCCGGTGTTCGTGGCGCCGGCGGTGGCGCACACGCACACGGGGGTGGCGCCATCCTCTCGATCTCGCGCCATGGCCGCTTCGAGCAGATCGACCCGCATGCGGAAACCGTCGTCCGTGGGGATGTGGCGGATCCGCTCGCTGGGTATGCCCGCGATGCGGGCGGCCCGCTCCAGCGAGCTGTGCCCCTGGTCACTGAGGTAGACGACGCCGCGCTCCGGGTTGCCGGCGTGCTCGCGGGCCGTGACCAGGGCGTCCAGGTTGGCCGCCGAGCCGCCGCTGGTGAGGATGCCCCCAGCTCCCTCGGGGTAGCCCAGCCATTCACGGAACCAGTCCAGAACCACCAGCTCGATCTGGCTGGGACCCGCCGACTCGAGCCACGTCCCCTGGAAGATGTTGAAGCCCGTCGCCAGGAGGTCCGCCACGATGGCGGGCCACGTGGGCCACGAAGGCACGAACGCGAAGAAGCGGGGGTGGTCGATGCGCCCGGCCCGGGGCAGAACATCCTGGAGCGCCCTGTCCAGCACGGCCCCCGGGGCCCGGCCCTCTTCGGGAGCCGGCTCCATCAGGAGCGGCTCGAGTTCCGTGCGAAGGGCACCCATCCAGGGGGGCGCGTCGGGGAGGCCCAGCCGGCGCTCGACGAGGGCGTCCACCGCCCGGTAGCCGAGCTCACGCATGGTGGCCTCGTCCATGTCGAGGGGGGATCCCGGTCCCCGCTCCTCGCGGCGGTCCGATCCACCTTCTCGGCGCGTTCCCGTCACCGCGTTCCTCCGTTGACGGGAGTGACCCCGCCGGTCAGGTTTCAATCTCGGACCCCAGGGACGGGCTGATCTGGCGCCGTCCTCCCATGAACCGCGTGGAATCCATGGCTGCTCAGTCGAAGTCGTCCCTGGCTACGTTCCGGGTCCTCGACGCCCTGGACGCGCCGGACGGCGGGAGGATCCTGCGCCTCCGTCTCCAGTCCGGTGACGCTCCCGCGATTCGCGATCTCAAGGGGGCGCGCATGAGAGCCCGCTCCCCGGACGGCGAGGTGGAGCGCGAGTTCTCCATCAAGGGGTTCGCGCTTCTGGGCGGACGGCCCTCGAATCGGCGCCTGGCCCGAACCGGTAAGGTCGACCTCCACGTGACGATGGACAACGGGGAAGGGGCGCCGCCGGTCACCCTGCGCTGGGAGGTCACCGGGCCCCTGTCCTGACCGGTGCCCGCACCGCCCGCCTGGTGCCTGTCCCGCGCCAGGTCCCTACCGTGACCGGAGGCCCGGCGGCTCCCGGTCGAAGGTCTCCCGGAACCACGTCAGGTATTCGTCGATGCGGCCGGGGTTCGCGCGGTTGTAGTCCTCCAGCTCCTCGGAAAACTCTCCCCCCCGGGCCGTCAGCAGGAACGCATCCAGGTAGCCGCGATCCTGCGAGTAGACGAGCTCGTCCATCGGGCGATAGGGTGCGGCCTCGAAGATCGCACGCGCCAGGAGCCACGCGTCGGC
>DASWKP010000355.1:0-45571 GCA_036396575.1 Longimicrobiales bacterium
GGTGTGCCGCACCGTGTCCAGAAGCGTGCCCCGACCCTCCACGGACGCGGACACGTCCAGGAAGACGATCTCGTCGGCGCCCTCGGCCTCGTAGCGGCGGGCCAGCTCCACCGGGTCGCCCACGTCCCGCAGGCCTTCGAACTTCGTGCCCTTGACGACCCGCCCGTCCTTGACGTCCAGGCAGACCACCACGCGCGGCCTCAGCATCAGGTCCCGTCCACCTCGCGCAGCCGCACCGAGCCCTTGGTGGAGAAGACGCCCTCGCCCCGGGCGGCCGAGGGGGACAGCGCCTGCCGGAGGGCCAGGCCCACCGCCTTCACGGCGGCCTCGACGACGTGATGCTTGTCCCGGCCCCGGACGACCTTCACGTGGACCGTGGCGGCCAGGTTCGTGGAGAAGCTGCGCAGGAAGTGCTCGTACAGGGGCGATGGCAGGCGCCCCTCGTACCAGGGCCGGCCTCCCACGTCCACGGCGGCCTGCACGAGGGCATCGTCCATGGGCACCAGGGCCCAGCCGTAACGGGTGGCCTCAGCCGGAACCTCGTGAGCCAGTGCGAGCCCCAGCGTGAGGGCCACGTCCTCCACCAGATGGTGGCGGAGGTCGCCCTCGGCCTCGAGCTTGACCGACAGGCCGGCGTAGCGGGCCAGAGTCTCAACCATGTGGTCCAGGAAGCCGTCCCCGGTGGCGACCTCGACGCCGCCGGGGGCCGCGCCGCCGCCGATGGCCACGCCCGCGGTGATGCGGGTCTCCTTCGTCTCGCGCTCCAGCGTGCTCATGCGTTCTCCTCTTTATCTCCGGAGTCCTTGACGGGCCCTTATTCTCCGTACTCCATCGCCGCCCGGTTGCGGTCCAGCGTGCCCGTGTAGAGGGCCATGCCCAGGATCGCCCCGGCGGCTCCGGATCGCTCCAGCCACCGCAGGTCATCCATCGTCGTGATGCCCCCCGACGCCCACACGGGATGAGGCGAGGCGTCCAGGATGTCGATCATGACCTTGCGGTCGATGCCCTCCTGGCGACCCTCCCGGCCCACGTCGGTGCACAGGATGCCCGCCAGGGGGAGGCCCTTGAGGGAGCGGACGAACTTCGTGGCCTTGAGGTCCGATTCCTCCGTCCAGCCCCGGCGTAGCACCAAGCCCGCGCGCACGTCCGCGGCCACGACGATCCGGCCGCGATGCCGGCGGGCGAGGCGCTCCAGCCAGTCCCGGTCGTCCACGGCCCGCGTGCCCACGATGGCCCGCTCCGCCCCGGCGGCCAGGACGTCCTCGACGGCCTCGTCGTCCCGGAGGCCGCCTCCCACCTGGACGTCCACGTCCTGCAGCCCGCACAGCTCGCGGACCAGGGCCCGGTTGTGCCCTTCGCCCAGGGCGGCGTCGAGGTCCACGACATGCAGCGCCCGGAAGCCCGTGCGGGCCCAGTCCAGCGCGGTTTCTACGGGGTCCGGAAGGGAGACCAGCTCCTCCTCCGGGCGGCCACCCACGAGCTGAACGCACCGTCCCTGCCTGACGTCCACCGCTGGCGTGGCGATCACGGCTTCACCTGTGCATGGACCTGTTCGAGGAAGTTCGAGATGATCCGGCGTCCCTGGCTGGAGCTCTTCTCGGGGTGGAACTGCACGCCCCACGTCCGGCCCCGGCGCACGGCGGCAACCAGGGGCCGGCCGTCGCAGGTACTCCAGGCGATGCCTGCGGCGGCGTCCATGGGGGCGCAAACATACGAGTTGGCGTAGTACGCCACGAGCCCCGTGACACCGCCAAAGAGGGGGTCGTCGGTCGTGTCCACGTCGTTCCATCCCATCTGGGGCACAACGGCCGCGTCCAGGCGCCGCACCGAGCCGGGGATCAGGCCGATCCCCCGGCCCTGGCCCTCCTCGCTGTCGTCGAAGAGGAGCTGCATGCCCAGGCAGATGCCCAGGCAGGGGAGGCCGGCCTCCAGCGCCGAGCGGACGCGCGCCCGATCTTCGGGAAGCGCCGCCACCGCGGCGCTGAAGGCTCCCACACCCGGCAGGACGAGGGCATCTCCCGCCAGGGCCCGGCCCCAGTCGGAGGTGACGAGCACGTCGGCGCCCGCGCCCTCCAGAGCCTTGCCCAGCGAGTGGAGGTTGCCCGCTCCGTAGTCGAAGAGGGACACGTTCACGGGGTGGCTCCGGGGAGCCAGACGGGACGGGGCGCGCCGGCCCAGGCATCGGGGTCGGCGGCGCGGAGATCGTCGAGGGCACCCAGAAAGCGCTCCATAAGCGGCCACGGGCCCACAGTGACGCGGAGGGCGTCCGGGAGGGGCTGGGGAGTGGCCTTCGCGGCGCCGTCCGCGGTTCTCTCCCCCGGGAAGGGCCGCACCGCCACCCCCCGCTCCCGCAGGGCGAGCGCCTTCTCCGTGGGAGCGCGGGCCACCGGCACCAGGACGAAGTTGGCGCCGCTCGGCAGCGGCTCCAGGCCGCGGGCCTCGAGAGCCTCGATCAGCGCCGACCTGCACTCCTGGCACTCGGCCACCGTGCGCTCCACCCACCCGCCGACGTCGTCCACCGCCGCGACCGCGGCCGCCCCGGCCAGCCGCCCCACCTTGTAGGGGCCCCGGGCCTTCTCCACCTCGTCGATCACCTCGGTCGGCCCCGCCCCCCATCCCGCGCGCAGGCCGGCGAGGCCGTAGGCCTTGGAGAGCGTGCGCACCACGAGGGTGCGGTGGAGGCCGGGAGCTTCGGCCACCAGGCTGTCGCCCGAGAAGTCGGCGTAGGCCTCGTCGACGATGACGAGCGGCGCGTCGGCGCCCCGGTCCCGGGTCAACCTCAAGAGGGCGTTCATCCAGGCCCGGGGGGCCACGTGCCCCGTGGGGTTGTTGGGCCGGCACACGTATACCACCACCGGATCGCCGGCGAGGAGGGCCGCTGGGTCCTCCAGGGCCTCCCCCCAGCCCACGGGGCCAGGTTCCCGGCCGTTCATGCGGCACAGGGGCTCCAGCATGGAGAACGTGGGATCGGCCCAGCGCACCAGGCCACCGGGCCCGGCGGCCGCGCGGAACGCCGCGTCCAGGATGTCGTCCGAGCCGCACCCGGTGCACACGTGCTCCTCCGGGACCCCGAATCGGCGGCTCACGGCGGCGCGGAGCTCGTCGGCGTAGAGGGAGGGGTAGCGGGCGAGGTGGTCGGGGCCCGCCTCCCTGATCGCCTGGAGCGCGTCCGGGTGCGTGCCCCACAGGTTGGTGTTGTCGCTCAGGTCCACCGGGACGGGTCGGCGGTCCGGGAGGTAGCGGGACAGGGCCCGGTAATCCTCGCGGGGGAAGGGGGTCATGGGAGGGTCTCCGGGATCGGGGTTCCGGCGGGGCGGGCCGGACCGGATGGGTCACGCGCTCCACGGGCGCCACCCGCCAAGGCGCCAGCGCGCAAGCGAGCCGCGTCCCCGTGGCCCGGCAGTCCCTCGGCCCCGGCCAGCACGGCCACGTCCTCCGCCAGCCCAGCAGCCGCTTCGGGCGAGACCTCCTGCCACGTGTACGAGCGCAGGAAGTGCAGGGCCGACAGCCCCGAGAAGCTCCGGGACGTGCCCGCGGTGGGGAGGACGTGGTTGGCGCCGGTTAGATAGTCCCCGTGGGCCACGGAGCTGGCCGGGCCCAGGAACGCCGTGCCCGCCGTCGGCACCTCGGCCAGGTCGTCCATCGGGGCAGTCGTGTACAGGGCCAGGTGCTCGGGGGCGTAGTCCCGGGCAAAGGCCAGGGCCTCGGCGCGGTCGTCGGCCAGGAGGAGGGCGCCCCGCCTGGCCAGGGCGGTCTCGATGACGTCCCGGCGGGGGGCGCGGCGGACCTGGCGCGCCAGCGACTCGCTCACCGCGTTCAGCAGCTCCGGTGAGGTCGTGACCAACGCCACCGCGGCGTCGGGGTCGTGCTCTGCCTGGGCCACAAGCTCCGCCGCGAGGAGCTCCGGGTCGGCGGTCGCGTCTGCCACCACCAGCACCTCCGACGGCCCCGCCGGCGAGTCGATGACCACCCTTCCCGCCACCTGGCGCTTGGCCTCGATGACCCAGCGGTTGCCCGGCCCCACCACCGCGTCGCAACGGGGGATGGAGGCCGTGCCATACGCCATGGCCGCGACGGCTCCGGCGCCGCCCACGGCGAAGAGGCGGTCAGCGCCGGCCAGCGCCGCGGCGGCGAGGACGGCACCCGGGGGAAGGCCGCCCGGGCCCGGAGGCGAGCACACTACGATGTCCCGCACGCCCGCCGTTCGGGCGGGCACCACGCCCATGAGGACGCTGGAAGGATACGCGGCCCGGCCGCCGGGAGCGTACACGCCGACCACGTCCAGGGGCACGTAGCGCCGTCCAAGGCGGACGCCGGGCTCCGTCTCCAGGATCAGCTCTTCGGGGACCTGCGCCCGGTGGAAGGCCTCGATGTTCCGCGCGGCCCGCTCGAGAGCCGAGCGCACCTCGGGATCCAAGGCGTCCAGAGCCCGGTTCCAGGCGGCGCGGGGAACCTCCAGAGCGTGCAACTCCACCCCGTCGAAACGAGACGCCATCTCCAGGAGGGCCTGGTTGCCCCGGCGGACCACGTCGGCCAGGATGCCCCGGACGCTATCCTGGATCTCGGGCTCGTCAGCGGGCCGGCGCTCCATCAGGACGGCCCGCTGCTCCGGCGTCAGCTCCGCGATGCGCCCCTTCATGGCGACCCTCACGGGGGGATCGGCGAAACGAGCGTCCGCGCCGCTTCGGGCGGTACCCCGTCCGGGCGTTGTCACGGCATCAACCTCTCGATGCGGGTGACCAGGATGCCTTCGGCGCCGAGGGCCTTGAGACGGGCGATGGTCTGGAAGACCCGGTCCTCGTCCACCACGGCGTGGGCCGCCACCCAGGCGCCTCCGTCGGCGACCTCCACGATCGTGGGGCCGCTGATCCCGGGAATGACGGCCTTCACCTCGTCCAGACGGGCTCGTGGCACGTTGGCCATCAGGTAGCGCTTGCGCTGGGCCCGGAGCACCGATTCCAGAGCGGCGACCACCTCGTCGAGCTGTTGGCGCCGGACCGGGTCCTCGGCGGCGGCTCCGTTGCCGATGAGCCGGGCCGTAGAGGTCATGACCGTGCCGACTTCCCGCAGGTGGTTGACCCGTAGCGTGGAGCCGGTCGAGACCAGGTCCACGATGACGTCGGCCACCCCCAGGTGAGGGGCGATCTCGGCGGAGCCGGACACGGGGGCGATCTCCACGGGCACACCCAGCGACTCGAACCAGGACGAGGTGAGCCTCGGAAACGAGGTGGCCACGCGAGAGCCCGGCGGGACCTGAGAGGGCTCCCCGACGTCGCTACCCTCCGGCACCGCCACCACGAGCCGGCAGCGCCCGAACTCCAGGTCCAACAGCTCGGTCACGTCCCGGGCGCTCTCCGCCACCAGATCGGCGCCGGTGACGCCGGCCTGAGCCGCCCCGTCCGCCACGAACTCGGGAATGTCCGCAGCCCGCACGAAGATCGCCTCGAAGTCCGGGCCCAGAGCCGCCACCAGCGCCCGCTGGGACGTGAACTCGGCCTTGAGGCCCGCCCGCTCGAAGAGCTCGAGCGACTTCTCCGAGAGGCGGCCCTTGTTGGGAAGCGCGATGGTGAGCACGGGGGCTCCTGGTCTGCTGGTCGGCAAGAAAAAACGCGGCCCGCACCTGGCGGGCCGCGTCGCGTTCGGTGGAGTGGCTCGGTCGCTTTCTAGGGACACATCTCCACCGTCGCGGGGCCCGCGTGGGTCCCGTGAACATGACGATGATGATGGTGCCGCGAGGCGAGGCGAGTTTCCATGGTCGTGAAAGGTAGGGGGCTCAGCGCCGCTTGACCACCCTCCCCCCCTGCATGACGAAGGTGACCCGCTCGGTCACGGTGATGTCCTCCAGCGGGTTTCCCGGGACGGCCACTACGTCGGCGAGCAGCCCCTGGGCGATGGCGCCCCGGTCCTCCTTGCCCAGGAGGTCGGCGGCGTAGACGGTGGCGGTCCGCAGCGCCTCCAGGGGGGACATCCCCATCTCCACATAGACGGCGAACTCGCACGCGTTCTCCCCGTGGGTGAAGACGCCCGCGTCGGTGCCGAAGGCGATCCGCACACCCGCCCGGATGGCCCGCCGGAGGCTCTCCCTCGCCAGAGGCAGGACGTACTCGGCCTTCGCCCGGATGGGCGCCGGCAGCTCGTCCAGGGGGATGCGGTCCACCAGGCACGTGGTGGGCACCAGGTACGTCCCCCGCTCGATCATCATGCGGATGGCCTCGTCGTCGAGCATGGAGCCGTGCTCGACGCTCGCGACGCCGGCCCGGATGGCGGCCTTGATCCCCTCGGTGCCGTGCGCGTGGGCGGCGACCCTCACGCCGTGCCGGTCGGCCTCTTCGACCATCGCCCTCAGCTCCTCCTCCGAGTACTGCTGCGCGCCCACCGGCCCTTCGAAGGAGAGCACGCCCGCGGTGGCGCACGTCTTGATGACCTCGGCGCCGTGTTTGATCTGGTAGCGAACGGCCTCCACAACCTCCCACGGTCCGTCGGCGATCCCGTCCTCCGCGCTCCCCTCCAGGATGCCCGGCTTGAAGCCCGTGTCGTCGCAGTGGCCGCCCGTGATCCCCAGGGAGTTGCGGGAGGGCACGACCCGGGGACCCGGGACGTCCCCCCGCTCGACGGCGTGCCGCAGCGCCACCGTGACGTCACCGCCGAAGTCCCGCACCGTGGTGAAGCCCGCCTCCAGCGTGACCCGGGCGTGCTTGGTCGCCACGAATGCCGCTGCCGCCTCGGTCCGGGTCACGGGCTCGGTGAACGACTGGGCGCCGATGATGCTGGACAGGTGCGTGTGGACGTCGATGAAGCCCGGCAGGAGTGTCACGTCGCCCAGGTCCAGCGTGGAAGCGTCGCTGGGGACGGAGGCCGGGTTCACGGCCTGGAGGCGGTCACCGGCGATGAGGAGGACCGGGTTCTCGACCATCTCCCCCGTGCGCACGTCCAGCATCCGCGCCGCCGTGAGGACCTGCGGCCGGTCGGTCTCCATCATGCCACCGCCCCGCGGAGACGTGACCTGCTGGGCGGAGAGAGCAAAGGTGCCGGACGCATCGCCCGGGCGAGCGGACGCGGTGGCCAGCAGCGGAGCGATAGCCAGGACGGTCACGGCGGCGAAGCCGGAACGGCACGGGAAGCGATCCAGCCGGGAGGGTTCCACGGGGGCTCCTGCGGGAGGGGAGAGGAGATTCGGATAGGCGGGAGGAGAAGGTCCAGTTCCTCTCTCCCGGCGTCAAGGCACTCGGCCTCGGGTGTCAGAACCGCGCGGTCAGCCCGATCGAGAAGTCGAGAACATCCCGAGCGTCAGCATCGAGCGGAATGCGAATGAAGAGCCCGGGGTGCCCGCCCGCGCCAGACAACGCCGCACCGAGGTTGAGATAGGCTATGAACCGTTCCCCGAACCCGTGGTCGTCATTCACGAGATACGACGTCTCCAGGTCGGCGCGTAGCTCCGCATTCCCCGCCGGGAAGCGGCCCCAGCCCGCGGCACGAGCGTAGACGAACACATTCACCAAGTCGATCGGCGCTACAGCCGCACCGCCCAGCCGCAGGCCGAGTTGGCCACCACCAATCGGCCTGAATGGAGTCCACGCCCCTCGAACGGAGAACGCGTCATCGCCCCATTTTTCGAATTCTTCGAGGTAGGGGAGTACGCCGACGACCACGGCGAGGTCTGGGCCACGGACATTCGATGCTGTTGGAACGGTCAGGCCCAGGAAGCCGTTGAGGGCTCCGGGTTCGCCGAAGAGAACTGAGAAGCGGAGGTTGTGGAGAAACAAACTCGTGCCGTCGACAGCGTCAGCGCCGGCGATGGCGATAGGCATGCCCAACTGGACGGACTGCCCCGGACCCACCCGGAAGATCACGTCGGCCTCCAGGATGGAGCTCCATGCGGCTAAGCCCCCAAGGCCTGGGAAGAACGGTTTCTCCCATTGGAGCGTGAAGACGGTCCTGTCCACGGGGTCTGGGGGGAATGTCTGCCCCTGGACATGAGAGGAGTTGAGGACGAGGGCGAGCGATAGCGCGCCGGCCCAGAACGTACGTGAAGACCAACGGGCGACGCGCGGAACCACCGTCTCTCCCTTGCAGAGTGACCTTGATGAGCGACTACCCTACCCGACGACATGCCCGGAAGTTGCCTGTGTGCTGAACTCGAATGACACATGTCGTATGACAAGGCCCAACGTGGGCTACAACTCCACCCGCATCCCTTCCCGAGCGATCTCAAACCCGCGCCGCACCACCTCCATCGCCTCGGGCCCGCCCTCATCCAACGCCGGATTCGAGTTGTTCAGATGGGTGAAGACCACACGGCTTTCGCCACGATCGATGACGCCCTGGAGGCGATCCATCGTCAGGGGCATGAGCGGGTGGGGCACGTCGTCGATGGTCCGCCCCGGAAGCTCGTCCAGCGAGTAGAAGGAGCCGTCCAGCAGCGCCACGTCCACCGCCGCCACCATCTGCTCGACGTCTCGATCCCACGCCTCCCAGGAGTTGATGTCCGGCACATAGAGAAGGGAGGCCCGCTCACCCTCGAAGACGAACCCCACGGTATCGGCGAACTCGTCCCGGTGGGGGACGGTGATCGGCTGGACCCGGAACGACCCGTCGATTTCGTGCCAACGGCCAGGCTCCAGCACGGTGGGCACGATGCGACCCTGGTCCACCAGGAGGCTCCAGGGGGCGTTGTCGGCCAGGAATGCCGCCATGGCCGCCGTGCAGTAGGCCGGCGTGTCCCGGATGCCCATGCCTTCGTTGCCCAGGAGGGCCAGGCCCAGGTAGTGGCCGATGTGGGCGTGGGTCAGGAAGATGCCGTCGAAGGGGCGGCGCTGCCCCGCTCGCTCCCGGAAGGCCGGATGGTCGATGAGGTCGACCTGGCGGGTGATGTCCGGGGTGGCGTCCACGAGCCAGAAGCGCTCGCTCTCTGGCTCCACCAGGGCCAGGGAGGCCACGTACCGGGGGGACACGGCGGTGCGGGCCCGGTCGCAGCGCTCGGAGTAACAGCCCACCTGGGGGAGGCCGGCGTCCTGGACGGTGCCCAGGACGAGGGCGTGAAGGTCGGCAAGGGGGGTGGGGGGCGGCGGCGTGCCCCGCTCTGCCGCGCCGAAGGCGTGTCGGGTTCGGCCCGTGGCCGCCAGCACGGCCACAGCTCCAAGAAAGCAACGTCGGTCCATGCGGCAATCTGGCCCGGGAGCGGGGAATCGGCTACCCGCCCGAGGAACCCTCCCCCCTCCCCCGCAAAACCCCTCCCATGTGGTCGATTCCCCCGGAACCTGGCACTCCGCCGCGGGTCTCTTCCGTGCTATGGACGACTTCATCCGCATCCGCGGGGCCCGGCAGCACAATCTGAAGAACATCGACCTCGATCTGCCTCGCCGGGCGCTGACGGTCATCACCGGGCCGTCGGGCTCGGGCAAGTCGTCTCTGGCGCTGGACACGCTGTTCGCGGAAGGACAGCGCCGTTACGTGGAGAGCCTGTCCACGTACGCCAAGCAGTTCCTGGAGCGGATGGAGAAGCCGCTCGTGGAGAGCGTGGAGGGGATCAGCCCCGCAGTCGCGATCGAGCAGAAGAACCCCACGAAGACGAGCCGTTCCACGGTGGGCACGGCGACGGAAGTCCACGACTACCTGCGCCTGCTGTGGGCCCGGGTGGGGAGGACCCACTGCCCCGAGTGCGGGCGGCTCGTGCGCCCGGACACGGTGAGCGAGGCGGTGGACGCCACGCTGGCCTTTCCGAAGGGCACGCGCCTCATGGTGACCTTTCCCCTCAAGCTCAGCGAACGGGTGACCCACGCGCTGGTCGTGGAGAACCTGGGCGCCATGGGGTTCGTGCGGGCTCTGGTGGACGGCGTCGCCGTGGACCTGGGAGAGCCGGGCGCCGCGGACGCCGCCACGCTGGGCACCGACCTCACGGAGGCAGGCGAGGTCCTGATCGTGGTGGATCGCCTCTCGGCGGGCGACGACATCCAGGACCGGCTGGCCGACTCGGTACAGACGTGCTTCTCGGAGGGCGAGGGCGAGTGCATCGTCGTGACGTCCGCAGCCGCCACCGCCACCGACGTCCCGCCCCGCCTCCACTTCACCGAGCACTTCCGCTGCCCGGAGCACCCTCACGTCCGTTTCCGGGAGCCCACGCCGCAGCTTTTCAGCTTCAATAACCCCTACGGCTCCTGCCCCACGTGCACGGGCTTCGGCTCCACCCTGGAATACGACACGGACCTCATCGTGCCGAACCCCGTCCGCTCCATCGACGAGGGGACGGTGGACCCATGGACAAAGCCCCGCTACGAGAAGGAGCGGGCGCGCTTGCGCAGCTTCACGCTGGAAGAGGGCCAGTCCCTCTACACGCCCTGGAAGGACCTGTCGGAGGCCTTCCGGGAGGCGGTGCTTTACGGCAAGGGCTCCTTCCCGGGGGTGGTCCCCTTCCTGCGCAGCCGGGAGCGGAAGCGCTACAAGCGCTACATCCGCGTCTTCCTGCGCCAGTACCAGAGTCCCCGGGCGTGCCCCGAGTGCGGCGGCGCGAAGGTCCGCAAGGAGGCCCTGTGGGTTCACGTGGGAGGGCGCACCGTGGCCGAGGCGTCCGACCTCCCGCTGGAGGAGCTGCGCGCGTGGCTGGAGGGCTTGGAGCTGCGGGAGATGGAGGCTCGCATCGCCGAGACGATCCTCCGGGAGCTCAAGGCCCGGGTGGGCTTCCTGGTGGACGTGGGCCTGGACTACCTCACCCTGTCACGGCAGACGCGCACGCTGTCGGGGGGCGAGGCGCAGCGCATCAGCCTGGCCAACAGCCTCGGAGCGTCACTCGTGGACACGCTCTACGTGTTGGACGAGCCCACCGTGGGCCTCCACCCCCGGGACACGGAGGCGCTCCTCCGGCTGCTCGGGCGCCTCCGGGACGCCGGCAACACCGTGGTGCTGGTGGAGCACGACACGCTCGCCATCCGCTCCGCCGACCACGTGGTGGAGCTGGGGCCCGCCTCCGGAGAGAAGGGTGGGGAGGTGGTGTTCCAGGGGACGCCAGGCCGCCTCGCCGAGGCGGACACCGGCACGGGGCGGTACGTCTCCGGCAGGAGCGTGATCGCCGTCCCGACGGAGCGCCGGCGGGTGGACGGTCCCGCCCTGGTCCTGAAAGGGGCCCGCCTCCACAACCTCCGGGGAGTCGACGTGGAGATCCCGCTGGGAGCGCTCACGCTGGTCACGGGGGTGAGCGGCTCAGGCAAGAGCACGCTGGTGCACGACGTCCTCTACCGGGCGCTCGAGCGCGAGCTCGGGGGAGGAGAGACCAGCGCCAAGGAGCACCTGGGCGAAGCGGTGGGGGAGTACGATGCCCTGGAGGGCGTGGCCCGCCTCCAGGAGGTGGTCCTGGTGGACCAGAGCCCCATCGGCCGCACCCCGCGCTCGAATCCCGTCACCTACATCAAGGCCTGGGACGAAGTGCGGCGCATCTTCGCCCAGGAGCCCCTGGCCCGGAGCAAGGGCCTGGACGCGGGCACGTTCAGCTTCAACACCGCCGGCGGGCGCTGCGAGCACTGCAAAGGCGCGGGCCAGGTGGAGATCGAGATGATCTTCATGGCCGACGTCTACGTGCCGTGCGAAATCTGCGGCGGCACCCGCTACCAGGCCGACACCTTGGAGGTGCGCCACAAGGGCCTGAACGTCTCCCAGGTGCTCGACCTCACCGTGGACGAGGCCATCCGTTTCTTTCTGAGGCAGGACCGCCTCGGCAAGACGCTCTGGCATCTCCAGCAGGTGGGTCTGGGGTATCTACGCCTGGGCCAGCCGGGCCCAACACTGTCGGGTGGGGAGGCCCAGCGCCTCAAGATCGCCCGGGAGCTGGCCGGCGTGGCGGGCCGGAAGGGGAGGAAGATCTACCTCCTGGACGAGCCCACCACCGGCCTGAGCGGCGAGGACGTCAAGAAGCTGTTGCGCGTGCTGGGCCGGCTGCTGGACCAGGGCCACACGGTGGTGGTCATCGAGCACAACCTGGACCTCATCAAGACCGCGGACTGGGTGGTGGACCTGGGGCCGGGCGCGGGCGCGCGGGGCGGCCAGGTCGTGGCCATGGGACGGCCGGAAGACGTGGCCCGCGTGCCCGAGAGCGTCACCGGGCGGTACCTGCGGGACGTGCTGTCTGAGGGGGCACGACCGGTGACCGCGTAGGCCGGGCCGGCCCCCCGGCGGACACCCCCCGGCGCGCTCCCCCGGCAGGCATCCCCAGCCCGACCTCAGAGCAGCGCCACCCCCACACCCAGCGCGGTCAATCCCGCCCACGCCACCCATCCCAGCACCTGGGCGCCCCAGTCCATGGACGACTCCATCACGTTGGCCAGGGCCAGCGCCCCCGCCGCCGAAAGCGTGGACCACAGGAAGAGCCCCAGCATGCGGACGGGAAGCCGCCAACGACGCTCCGCGTCCAGGAGGGGGCGGATCCACCCGCGGCGGCGCAGGAGCGCCACCGCCGGCGTCGATACGACAGGGACGGCGAAGCCGACTCCCACTACCCAGAGGATCTGTTCGAGCATCAGGTCATCTGGGTTCAGTCGATCCAGAAGAGCATGAAGACCACGGTGGCGGCGATCCACCCGAGGGCGTAAAGCACCTCGTGGCTCTTATTCATGTCCTCCATCTCCTGCTCCTGCTCCTGGCCGGAGGTTGGGCTCGCGTCGAACCGGTCGGCATTGGTGCGGAGCAGCATGGACTCGACGCCCTCACCGGGGGCGCTGGCCTGGGAGGCTTCTGTCACGCCGACGACTCCCGGCCCATCGGTCGGGCCCGCCGTCGCTGCCGGGCTCAACCGCGGCGCGGGGGCCACGAGCCCCTGGGAGGGAAGGAGCACGGCGGGCGCAGGCGTGGCCTGGCCTGCGGTCCGCGCGGCGTCCTGCGCCCGCAACGGGCTGGGTCCAGCCACCAGCGTGATGGCGACGAGGGCGAGGGTGGCGGGGCCAGCCAGGCGTCCGCCCGGGCCTCGGGAGGGGGGTCGGCTTCCCGACAGGGGGCGGAGCGGGGCGTGCAGGGTCATGTGGCGTGTTCCTTTGAGGGGAGGCGTCGAAACGGCGGGGCTCCATGGCAATCTCGTCCCGAACCCCGCAGACTGCCAGCCCCGCGATCCGCGCGGACCGGATCCGCGGACCCATACCACGACCCCGGTCACCCGGAGCAGAGGGTCCAATCGTCCAGCGGAGGCCCGGACTCGAAACAGGGTCCGACCCGCTCGACGTCCCCCTCCCAGACCATGACGGACGAGTCGGAGCGCAGCCGGTTGGTGCCGGCGTCGTACACCAGCTCCTGGGTCTCCACGCGGAAGGTGGACGTGGGGTCGAACAGGGACACGTCGCCCCACAGGACGAGGACGCCGGGCTCTTCGCGGAAGAGGCCGCTGTCGGCCACGATCCGGGCCACGACCACACTCCGCTCGTTGAGGAAAGAGCCGTCGATCCCCTTGAGGTGGATCAGCGCGGAGTCGTTGACGAGGAAGGCCGAGTCGCTGCCGATTGTGAGCGTCCTGCGGCCCTCGTGGGTCAGGTACGCCGTGAATCCCGACATCACCTGGTCGGCGCCGCGGGGCGCCGACCACTCCTGAGGGATCGGCTCCGTGCAGGCGGCGCTGCCGGCCAGGACCAGGAGCACCGTCGCCAGGGCCGGCGCTCGGCGTCCGGAGGGGATGGAGGGCTTCAAAAACACGGGGAGGATCCGTTCCGGGGGCTCGTTCGTGCTGCGCCGGGAAGATAAGCCATCCCGGTTGTCCTGTCCCAGTAGTTCGCTGGCATTCGGACGCGCCCGCGCCCCTTCGGCCCCGGTGCCCCGCCTCGGGATCCGTGATATTCTCCCCTCGTGATTCCCTGCCTCTTCGTCTCCGACCTCCACGGCAGCGTCCGGCGCTACCGCACCCTCCTCACCATCATGGCCGAAGAGCGCCCCGCGGCCGTCCTTCTGGGCGGTGACCTGTTCCCGGCGGGTCTGGCGCCGTCTCGGGGGCCGGACGACCCCGACGGGGACTTCCTCGCCGGCTTCCTCCTTCCCGAGCTGGCGGGGCTGCGGGAGCGCCTGGGGAGCGACTACCCGGAGATCCTCCTCATCCTGGGCAACGACGACCCACGCGCCGACGAGCCCCGCATCCGCGAGGCGGAGGCCGAGGGCCTGTGGCACTACGTCCATGGCAAACGCCACGAAGTGAGAGGCGTCCCGGTGTACGGCTACGGCTGCGTGCCTCCCACGCCCTTCCTCCTCAAGGACTGGGAGTGCTACGACGTGTCCCGTTACGTGCCCCCGGGGTGTGTCTCCCCGGAGGAGGGTTGGCGGACCGTCGAAGTGCCCCTCCAGGAGGCGCGTTTCCGCACCATCCGGGACGACCTGGCTTCCCTGGTGGGGGACGACGACGTATCGGGGGCCCTCTTCCTGTTCCACACGCCGCCGGCGGAGACGAAGCTGGATCGGGCGGCTCTGGACGGGCGGACGGTGGATCACGTGCCCCTCGACGTCCACGTGGGGAGCATCGCGGTGCGGCGCTTCATCGAGGAGCGCCAGCCCCTCCTGACGCTCCACGGGCACATCCACGAATCGGCCCGCATCATGGGCTCGTGGCGGGACCGCCTGGGCCGGACCCATCTGATGTCCGCCGCCCACGACGGTCCGGAGCTGGCTCTGGTGCGCTTCGATCTCGAGGACGTGGCGGGGGCCACCCGCACGCTGGTGTGAGGCCTCCGGGTCCGCCGGCCCCTCAGCTTTCGCGCACCCCCCCCATGTCGAGGCGCATGGCGGGATCCGTCACCGCGCCGATCTTCACGGCGTAACTGGTGCGGTTCTCGATGTCCCGGTCAGAGATCAGGCGCGCGTCCAGGAGGCCGTCGGAGTGGTAACCGGTGCGCACGTAGTTCATCTCCGCCAGGGACAGGCTCCAGCCCTCCAGCCAGGCGCGCAGGTCCCGGCGCTGCTCCTCCGTGCCCTCGAAGTGGATGAGGAGGTCGATGTCGCTCCCGGGGCCCGCCGTGGCGTTCTTGGTGCTGCCGAACACCCAGATGTCCTTCACCCCGAAGCGCGCCGGGTCCAGGTGGGCGGCCAGGCGCCCGGCCATGCGGAAGCGCCACTGCCAGTGCTCCTCCGGAGGCGGGTCCAGGGCGACGATGCGCCCCGCCTCGTTCGCGGACGGTCCGGGCATCTCGTGGCGGGGCCCCGGCTCGGCCAAAAGCCCCACGGCTTCGTCGAGCTCCGCGTTCATGAGGACCCTGAGGACGCGTCCCTCGGCCTCGCGGGGCACGTCGATCACCCGCACCACCGCCGCCAGGTGAGCGAACTCCGGGACCAGTACCGGCAGCAGGTTGTCGGCCCGCCGGAAGAAGAGCTCGTTCAGGGCGTTCTCGTTCTCGCCGGGATAGAGGGGCAGATAGCGGATCCGGGCCTCGACCAGATCCTGGAAGAAATGCGTGCCGAAGGACAGGTCGGGCGCGTACTTCCCGGTCTTGTGGGCGATCTCCACCAGGAGAGCCGTGTTGTTGATGTCCGAGTAGGTCACGCTCACGCCCAACCGGACGTCCCCGCGGCTGCCCCAACGGCCCGGCCCCATGAGGATGAACTGGCGTTTGGGCAGGAGCTGGTTGAGGCGCCCGACGGCCTTTCCCACTGCCTTGAGGTCGGCCAGCTCCGGCAGTTTGGCGTACTCAGCCGGGTCCACGTAGACCACGTGGGTGATGTCCGGGATCCTCCCGTTGGAGACATAGCGGTGGGCCGTGAAGAGGACACGGTTTCGCGGCAGGTCCCGCGGGATCGCGGCGGGCGCGCCTCCCTCGGTATAGCTCTGGGCCCGGCACTGCAGGAGATGGAGGGCCTTCCCGTCCGAGGCGAACTCGACGTCCACGGGTGTGCCCATCGCCTCCCGCAGGCACTTGAGCAGGGTGGCGGTCTGGGCCAGGAAGGGGGTCTCGGTGGCCAGGCCCTCGAAGGTGATCACCGCGTCTTCCCGGGTGAGGTCGTCCGTGATGCCGCTGGGTCGGCGGATGCCCTCGTGCTCCACCAGGGAGACCATCTTGCGGACCATGGGGATGTCGTTGCCGCACTCCCGCAGCAGGTCGGAAACCTCCATCGTCTCGAAGGAGCGCGTCTCCAGGTCGATGAGGTCTACCTTCTTTGGGGAGTAGCGCACGACCTCGTCGGGCGTGGTGTTCACGCGCAGCCCCGGCTGGCCCGGAGCCATGAGGATGGGAAAGTCGTCGGACACCCGGTCCACCGCCCGCGTCCCGAGCCCGGGCACCAGCCGCACCAGGCCGTCCTCTCGCTTGATGCGAGGCGACCAGCGGAACTCGTTGTTGCTCAGCGCCACCCCGGAGAAGGCGGGCAGGAAGTACCGGCCCACCCTCGTGCCCACCACCTCCTGGATCATGATCCCCATCTCCTCGTGGACGTCAAGGAGGTTCCTCTCGGCTCGGTACTCGATGGGGTCCGGGCTGAAGATGGAGGCGTAGACCTCGGCGATGGCGTCCAGCAGAGCGGCGAGACGCTCTTCCTTGGTGCCCTGGTTGGCCAGGAACAGGCTCTTGTACTTGCCCGAGAAGGCCGCGCCGGTCCGGTCCTCCAGAAGGCTCGAGCTTCGCACGATGAGGGGCGCGTCGCCCAGGTCTTCCAGGGCCAGGGAAAGCCCGTTGAGGATCTGCGGCGGGAACGGTGAGGACTTGAAGACCTGGATGACGTAGGGGTACTGCTGCCGGATTTCGTTCAACTCCATGTACTTCCGGTCATAGACGTCCTCGAGGTTGTTGTGGCGCACGAAGGCGATGACGCCATCCGAGGCGATGTACCAGGTGCGCGGCACCTGGATGCCCCGCAGCACCTCGTGCTCCTCCTGCATCCTCTCCACGATCTTGCGGGCCAGAAACATGCCGGCGCCCTTCCCCCCCAGCTTTCCATGGCTGTTGGCGGGATGGATGAGGTGCGCCGCCAGCTCGTGGAAGTCGTGAAGGCTGACGAAGCGCTTGGCGATGTTGATGTAAGGGATCTGGTCGGTAAAGAAGCGCCGCAGCAGCGCGGCCTTGAGCACGTTGAGGAGGGAGGGGGGCAGCTCCCGCTCCGCCACCTCCAGGGCGTGGAACCGTCCCAGGGCGTCCACGATGTCTCCCAGGGAAGAGTCCTGCCACTCCAGCGTGTTGATGAGGAAGCTCAGCTTGTCCCGGGTGATCCAGCCATGCACCGAGGACAGGATCTCGTCCTCGCTCAGATGCTCCGCGGCGATGCGGAAGACGAGGTCCGTGGGGATCTGCGTCTGCTCCGGGGCCTGGCGGGCCAACGGGCGGTTCTCGTCTTCGTCCGCGGTGGGCTGGTGGAGCGTGCGCTGAAGCCCGGGCATGTCCTCCAGTCCGCTCACGCCCTTCCAGCGGAGGTGGTTCAGCATCTTCCGGCTGATGCGCTGGAGGAGCTGCGGGTCGGCCCGGTGGAGGAAGTCGATGATGACCTGCCACTGCGTGCCGGGCCGGGCGTCCACGAGGTTGAGCGCGGACTTCCAGCTCGCCCACGCGTCTGACAGCTCCTCGTGCGTGAGCTGGAATCCGACCTGTTGGGCGATGGTATGCAGGAGACGGCGCTCATCGTCCAGGAAGGGGCCCTCGTCGGCCTGTTCCCGCTCCTCGGTGTAGGCCACGCGCAGGCATCCCGCCTCATCGTCGCGGACCAGGATGGGCTCCTCCATGATCCAGGGGCTCTCCACCCAGCCCTCTGTCTGGAAGGCGCGGCCTCCCAGCTCCAGGCGGGCCTCACACACCTCGGTGTGCTGCCACCCCGGCGGGATGGCCTCCGGGATGCTCTGGAGCTTCTCCTCCCAGGTGGAGTCGGGGCTGCGCAGGATCTCCCCGACCTGGTAGAGGCAGATCAGCTCCTTGGCCCTCTCCTGGAGATCCCGGAGGATCCCTTCCAGCTCCCCCTCCGACTCGGTCATGGGATCTCCCTCCCGGGGTGCTTCGAGCGTCACGTCACGGTTTGCGGCGGGCGTGAACCACGCCCCGGCCCGTACGGCCGTCCACCCTCACGAGCAGGGGGTTCTCCAGACGAACGTGGCGGAGAAGTTCGCTCTCGGCCACAGCCGGCTGCTTTGCGAGCCAGTTCCAGTCGATGACGTCGCTGTCCCTGGCGTGGTGCACGGTGAAGTAGCTCACCTGGAAACTGGACAGGTTGTGGAAGAAGTGTGAGCCCTGGCTGGGGTCGACGTTCATGCTGGGGAGGGAGGCCTCGACGATGGCCCGCGCGCCGGCCACCTGGCTCCAGGTCACGGGGATGCCGAGCCAGGGGTCCGAGCTGCCCCAGCGCCCGAAGCCCACGAGCAGGTAGGGCCGGCCCAGGGCCACGAGCTCCCGGTTGGCCGCCTCGATCTCGCGGGCCACGACTCGGGTGAGCTTCGCCTGGAACGCGTCGGGCTTCGTGTAGACCACGTCCTGGATGCCGTCTTCCACCCCGTTGCCCATCGCCCGTGTGCTGGCGACCAGGAGGTCCGGAGCCGTCATCTCCTCAGTTCCGATGTCCACCGCCTCGTCCGGCGCCACCATGGGGCGCACCTGGAGGAAGCCCAGGCGGGCCTCCTCTCCGCGCGTCGCGGGCAGGGTCATGGCGGCTTCGATCTCGACTTCGGCTCCCACGCCCTCCTCGCACACCTCCAGGAGGCGCCGAACCAGATCGTTCAGGGGGATGTCGGAGAAGTCGAGCAGGGGGGCGAAGTTCAGGGCCCGCGGCCCCTGGCGGCCGGTGCCCGGCGACAGCCGGTCCGAAGCGGCGTCGTAGGTGGAGGCCAGGTGGGCCAGGGTGCCGTCGTACTCGGCCTCCGCCAGACCGGCCTCGACCAGGTACTCCGTCTCCGCGATGGGGTCGAAGGCCGGTGGAGCTCCCATGTTGACCGCCCAGAAGCGGGTCTGGGTCTCGTCCAGAAGCTGCGCGACGGACCCGAACGGCGGCGGCGCTTTCGGATGGACCGGGCAGTATCCCCAACACAGCCCGCCGTCCACGATGGTCTTGCCGAGCCCCAGAGCCAGATTCACCACGCCCTCTTCCGGCCGCGACCTGCCCGACGGGTAGTAGTTGAACGATCTGCCCACCAGCGACAGATCCGGGTAGAAGCGGTCTCCGTGGCGCCGGCCTACGACCTCCTGTACGATGACCGCCATCTTCTCGCTCTTGTCCGCCTCGCCCACCACCCCCCGGTACGTCCTGGCGCCCTCGAAGAACGTCGAGGCCCAGATCAGCTTGACGGCCTCGACCAGTCGCTGGAAGCGTTCGCCGGCGTCGGGCTGGTTGTTGGGGATCATCTTGGTCTCGTAGACCCCCGCGAAGGGCCTGCGCAGAGCGTCCTCCAGCAGGCTGGAAGAGCGCACCGCCAGGGGCGAGTGGACCCTGTCGGCCAGGGCCCGGAGGTCTCCCAGGGCCTCCGCCGGAGCGTTGGCCTTCTGGAACGCGTGGGCGATGCGCTCGTCGGACCGCTCCGAGAGGGCCACCTCGTGAAGGCCGTTCCTGTCCATGAACGCGTCGAAGAGGTCGGTCCCGAGGACCGTCAGGCGGGGGATGTCCACCCGGACCGGCCCGTAGGCTCCGCCGGGGAAGGCCCCCTCCAGGGCCTCCCTGATGGAGATCAGTCCCGCGGCTTTGCCGCCGAGGCTCCCCCCACCGATCCGGGTGAACGTCTGCTCCGAGCCGAAGAAGGCCCGGTCGAAAGCCGGAACGCGCGAATCAGACCCAGCCACGATCCCGGCATGCCCTCGCGACCCGGTCCACCGCGATGACGTAGGCGGCGTCACGCATGTACAACTTTCGGGAGTGGGCCAGCTCCGCCACGGCCTCGAAGGCCGCGGTCATGTTGCGGTCCAGCTTGCCCAGGACCTCGTCCCGGCTCCAGTAGTAGTTCTGGTTGCTCTGGACCTGCTCGAAGTAGGAGCACGTCACGCCTCCGGCGTTGGCCAGCAGGTCCGGGATCATGAACACCCCGCGCTCGTGGATCACCGCGTCGGCCTCGGGAGAGGTCGGGCCGTTGGCGCCTTCGGCGATGATCTTCACGGTAGAGGCGATGCGCCCCACGTTGTCCGCGTTGATCTGATTCTCCAGCGCGCCGGGGATGAGGATGTCCACCTCCTGCTCCAGCCACTTCTCCCCCGGCAGCACCTCGTAGCCGGCCGCCTCGGCCTTGTCCTTCTCGATCTCGCCGAAACGGTCGGTGATGTCCAGGAGCTCCTGGAGGTCGATGCCCGCGGCCCTCCGATAGGCGTAGCTCTTCTGCTCCTTCTGATTCCACGAGGACACGCACACCACCTTGCCACCGATGCGCAGGTACATCTCGATGGCGTACTGACATACGTTGCCGAAGCCCTGCACCGAAGCCGTGGTGTCCTGGGGGCGGATGTCCAGCTCCTTCAGGGCCTCCCGTAGCGTGAAGACCAGGCCGTAGCCGGTGGCCTCCTTGCGACCCAGGGAGCCACCCAGACCCACCGGCTTGCCGGTGATGAAGCCCGGGAGCTTCTGGCCGTGTATGGCCTCGAACTCGTCCAGCATCCAGAGCATGTGCTGGGGCGTGGTCATCACGTCCGGGGCGGGGACGTCCTGGAGGGGCCCCACGTTGCGGGCGATCTGTCGCACCCAACCCCGGCAGATCTGCTCCTGCTCCCGGGCGCTCAGGTTGTGGGGGTCACACACGACCCCTCCCTTGCCGCCCCCCAGGGGGATGTCCACCACCGCGCACTTCCACGACATCCACATGGCCAGGGCCCGGACCGTGTCCATCGTCTCCTGCGGATGGAAGCGGATGCCCCCCTTGCTGGGGCCCCGGGCGTCGTTGTGCTGAACACGGAAGCCCCGGAACACCTTCGAGGCCCCGTCGTCCATCCGAACGGGTATGGAAAACGCGTATTCCCGCATGGGCTCACGGAGGATCTCCCGGGTCCCGCCCTCCAGCTCCAGGATCTCCGCGACGCGGTCGAATTGGGCCTGTGCCATCTCGAAGGAGTTGTAGGCCCGGTTTCTTCTCACCATGGTGAGCTATTCTCGGTATTGAGCATGTCATTGTCCCCTCCGCACCCAATCCACCCAACCGTGAAAGATACCACGAAAGCCGTTGGCTTACAGGGAGGACCCTGGTGGGGCTGACGTCCCCGGGAGTGTCGTGTCCGGCGCCGCCCGCATAGCTTTCTCGCTGGACGCGATCTACCCTGGCCGACCCTGACCCGACCCCATGTGCCCAGCCGAGACCCTCCCCTCCGCCCGCTCCTCCTCGCCCTCCTCTTCCTGGCGATGGCGGGCAGCGCCACCGAACTGCTCCTCCTGGGCCACACCGAGGAGCGCCTCCAGTTCGTGCCTCTGGTGGTCCTGGGGCTGGGGATGGGGGCGGCCCTGACCGTGGCGCTCGCTCCCGGCCGAGGTACGGTCCTGGCCCTGGCGGGGGTCATGGCTCTGTCCGTGGCGGCGGGCCTCCTGGGGCTCTGGGCCCACTTCCGGGGTAACCGGGAGTTCGAGTTGGAGATGTACCCGTCCATGCGCGGGTTCGAGTTGGTGCGTGAAGCGCTGACGGGCGCGACTCCGGCCTTGGCCCCGGGTACCATGTGCCTCCTGGGGCTTCTGGGCCTCATCTACTGTTACCGCCATCCCCGACTTGAGTCCGCCGCTGGTCGGTCGGAGAACACAAACGTCCCACGGGAGAACCGAGAATGACGAGCCGACCCCACGCGCCGCTGATGTTCGCGCTCACCTTCGCCGCCCTTCTCCCAGCCGGCCTCCGGGCCCAGGCGGGGATGAACGGCGAGATCCTGAACCCCAACCTTGCCGGCACCGAGGAGCTGGCCGCCGTTCCCAGCGTGAGCGCCGAGTTGGCCGGAGTCATCGTCGAGGGTCGGCCGTACCTGACGCAGGGCGCCTTCGACGAGATGCTCTCGATCCACCTGGGCGAGGGCGCCCGGGCGGAGCTCTATGCGCGGGTGTTCGTGCCCATCAACCTGAACACGGCCTCCGACGCCGAGATCCTCATGATCCCCGGGCTCGGGCCCCGCATGGTCCGTGAGTTCAAGGAGTACCGCCCCTACGTGGCCCTGGCCCAGTGGCGGCGGGAGATGGGCAAGTACGTGGACGACGACGAAGTGGCGCGCATGGCGCAGTTCGTGTTCGTGCCCATCGACCTGAACACGGCTTCCGACGAGGATATCCTCTCACTTCCGGGCATCGGCGCGCGCATGCTGCGTGAGTTCAAGGAGTACCGGCCCTACCAGAACATCGAACAGTTCCGCCGGGAGATGGGGAAGTACGTGGACGAAGACGAAGTAGCGCGCATGGAGCGGTACGTGGTGATCAGGTAGCGTCCAATCGGTCTGCGTGTCCGATCGACCGCGGGGGGGGGACTCGGTGCATCGTCGCATTTTCGCCCTCGACTACCGGCACCACGCGTCGTCGCACCAGACCGTGTCGCCGTCGATCAGCGTCGCCGAGACGTGGTTGTCGAGCAGCTCGAAGCCCGACTGGCCGAGCGGGTTGTTGGCGAACACCACCAGATCGGCACGCTTGCCGACCTCGATGGAGCCCACCTCGTCGGCGATTCCCATGACGCGCGCGGCCGAGATCGTCATCATGCGGATCGCCTCGGGGACGGTGACCTCGTGGCCGGACAGCCAGGCGGGTCCGGGGCACGGTCCGCCGAACGCGTCGTCGTACTGCGCCATCGCGGTCAGCCCGAGCAGTTGGTGGAAGGGACTGCCCTCGGTCCAGGGCACGTCGCTGTGGAAGGCGACGGCGATGTCGGGATTCCCGTCGATGACGGCGCGGTGCTGGCGCAGCCATTGCCGCTGGTCGTCGTCGAGGAACGAGGCCCATCCCAGGTCCGGCTCGATGCAGGCATTGAAGACGCCCCACACCACCGCGTTCACGCGCAGCGCGCCGAAGCGGCCGACCTGCTCCGGTCGCACGAACGTGATGTGGTCGATGCGATGTCCGTTCGGATTCGGCCCGCCGCCGAGCGCCTGAGCGTACCCGTCGAGCGCGGCCGCGACCGCGCGGTCGCCGATGGCGTGCGCCACCACCTGGCCGCCGCGGCCGCCCACGAGGCGGACCACCTCGGCGAGTTCCTCGGCCGAGGTGAACAGATCGCCGTGGCCGGCCCAGCCTTCGGGTAGGGCGATGGGCGCGTCATCGAAGTCGAACGAGACGGCCGGCGCGCGGCAGCTCCCACCGTCCATGAAGACCTTGACGCCGGCGATGGCGAGGCGGTGTTCGGCCGAACGCGTGAACGTGTAGTCGTTCCAGAACGACACGTCCTCCGGCTCTCCGCAGTTGTTGTTCCAGGACAGGTAGGCGTGCAGCCTGAGCTTCAGCTCGCCCGCGTCGAGCATCCGTTGATAGCCTGTCAGGTTGATCGGGATGGCGGCCGGAATGCCGACGGTCGTGCGGCCCCATGACAGCAGGATCCGCTGGTCCTCGACCATGTTCTCGACGTCGGGCGTCTGGTGTTGGATGTAGTGCACGTGTGGGTCGACGAGTCCGGGCAGCACGGTGCGCCCCTCCAGATCCACCACCCGGGTCTTCGTGCCCGCAGCCTCCAGCACGTCGCTGGTCGTCCCGACCCGGACGATGCGCCCGTCGGTGATGGCAATCGCCTCGGCGATCGAGAACTCGGGGTCGGCCGCGATCACGACGCCTCCGTGCAGGATCAGGTCCGCCCCCGGAGCCTCCGCCGGTGAGGTCGGGCCCCCCTCCCCGGGAGAGCAGGCGAGCGCGCAGACGGCGAGGGTCGCGAGCGCCGAGCCGGCGCGACGAGCGGGATGTGTCATCGAGGCTCCTCCACCAGGGGCGACCAACGTAGCCGCCGGGGGCCGAGGCGTGAAGCGCCGTGGTGTCGGCTGGGTGTCGGCTGGGGATTGCCCCGCCCGCCGAAGAACCCGACTCTCCTCCTCGTACTCCCGGCGGACCCTCACCAGGAGCGATCCCCGACGATGCTGACCCTGCGAGAGATCTTCCTGGGCGTCTTCGCCTTCGCCGAGGCGCACGCCGCCCTGTACTTCGCCCTCGCCGTCGCCGTGCCCCTCCTGGGTACGCTCGCCGCCTGGATGGGGCGAGGCGGCAAGACCGAGCGCGACGGCATCCTCTACGCCAACCTCGTGGTCATCGTCGCCGTGGCTCAGTTCGTCCTGGCCATGGTGGTGGGCTCCATCGGCATGGTCTTCCTGGAGCGGAGCCTCTGGGACGCGCACGTGCTCGTCGTCCTGGCGCCCGGCCTGTGGTTGGTTCTGTCCGTCTTCCTGGTTCGGCGGGTCTTCCCTCTCTCGCAACTGGCCACATGGCGCTCGGTCGTGGAGGCGGGCCAGTTCTTCGTCGCGTGCGCCGTCCTGGTCTGGCTCTTCAGCCAGTTCAGGGGGTGGGGCATCCTCTTCTTCGGCAGCCTGCTTCAGCTCCTCATCGTGCTGGCGCTGGCTGGCGTCGTCCTGAATCGCCTCTTCGTCAGGGCTTTTCGAACGGAGGGCTGACCGCGGCGTCCGCGTGGAGGCGCGTCAACCCGGTCGCGCCGGCTGTCTCACAGGCGCACCAGCGCGAACCCCCCCAGGAAGAAGAGGTCGGAGCGCATGGCGGCATCCCTCGTGGTGTGGCGTCGCCACCCGAACTCCGCGAAGAACGGCCCCTTGATCGCCCGGGTGATTCCGACACCGAACGCGAACTCCCAACGCGTTTCATCCTCCTCGAACTCGTACCGGATGCCGCCGGCCGCGAGCCTGAACTGGGAACCCGGCCGGCCGGTCACCAACGTGGGAAAGACGTAGGTGGTTCGGAAGTCCCCGGCATCCGTGGGCTGTTCTGCCCAGTAGAGCTGCTGGTCCACCATCAGGCCAACGCCCACCATCCGCCATTGCTTGGTCAGTCGGGCGCCCGCGACAGGCCCGAAGGTCCAGTCCTCGAAGCCGGGAATCCAGCCCCGCGTGGCCCCCATGGCCAGGCCCCCGGACAGGTAGAAGCCCGAGGGATCAGGCCCTCGGCTCGAACCTTGTGGACGGAACAGACCCTGGGCTTCGGTGCCGCCCGGGAGGCCGGCCACGATGCTCATGGCCGCGATGCCGACGAGTGTGGTCCGCCTCAAGAATCCCTCGCTGGTCGTTCGTGGTTGCGCGTCACCTTCCTGTTCCTGAGACGTCAGAGGTCGCTCCAGGCCCACACCCGGGTCGGTACGCTCGGCGTTCCTCGTCTCGAATCCGCCTCCTGGCGTCACGGCTGCTCGGTGACTCCCGGCGTCCGTTTCCAACGGTTGAACCACTCGCGGAGATAGAGCTGGGTGCGCAGGAAGTTGGACGGCGTGCTGGACGTGCCGTGCCACTCGTTGTTGAAGCGGATCATGGCGGTCGGCACGCCCTCCATCTTCAGGGCCTGGTAGTACTCCTCCGTCTGGGGCATGGGGGTCCGTAGGTCCAGCACGCCGGTCATGAGCATCGTGGGCGTCTCGACGTTGCCCACGTACATGAGGGACGAGCGGCGCAGGTGCTCGCTAGGGTCCTCCCACGGGAGCGTCTCGAAGTTGCGGTACCATCCGGGCGAGTCCGTCGTACCCACGAAGGAGAGCCAGTTGGTCACCGGGCAGTTGGCCGAGGCCGCCGCGAAGCGGTCGGTGTGCCCGACGATCCAAGAGGTGAGGACCCCCCCGCCGGAGCACCCGTAGACGAACATGTTCCTCTCGTCGATGTACCCGCGGCCCACCACCTCGTCCACCCCGTTCATGAGGTCGTCGAAGTCCTTGCCCGGGTACGCGTTCTTGATGGCGTTGGCGAACGCGCTCCCGTAGCCGGTGCTACCACGGGGATTGGTGTAGAGCGTCACGAAGCCGTGGGTCGCGTGCTCCTGCCACCCGAAGTTGAACGCCACCGTGTACATGCTGTGGGGCCCACCGTGGATCGAGAGCATGAGGGGGTACTTCCGCGATGGGTCGAAGTCCGGCGGCTTCACGATCCATCCCTGGATGCGATACCCGTCCACGGACTCGTACCAGATCTCCTCGACCTCACCCAGCGTCACGCCGGCCAGGATGTCTTCGTTGACCCGCGTGAGGCGCTCGATGCCGCCCGCGCCGCCCACGTCCACGGCCACCACATCCGCGGGCTCGTGGAAGCTGCTTCGCGTGGCCACCAGGGTCCCGTTGGCGCTGACGGATCCGATGCTCAGCGTGTGGACTCCTTCGGTGACCCGTCGTACGCCCCCGTTCACCGAGATGAAGTGGACGTTGCTCGTCCCGGCGTCGTTGGCGGTGAAGTACATCCCACTCCCGTCCGGCGCCCACGTGAAGCCCCCCGACTGGCGGTCGAACTCCCCCGAGATGACGCGGGGGTTGGAGCCGTCCCGCCCCATGACGTGGACCTTGGTGTTGCGGTACGAGTCGTCGTGCCAGTCGTCCCCAACGTAGGCGATGAGCCGCCCGTCGGGGGACGGCATGGGGTTGGTGTCGACTCCCCTCCGGGTGGTAAGCTGGCGGATGGCCCCCGTGGCCACGTCCACCGAGTAGATCTCCGATTCCCGCCACGCGAGTTCGTCGTCGATGCGCAGCGCGGAGAAGAGGAGCGCCTCGCCGTCGGGGGTCCAGGCCCCACCCGAGTGGTTCCACGAACCATCGGTGAGCTGACGTGGCGTTCCCCCTTCCGCCGGGACGATGAACAGGTGGCGCCAGCCGTCGTCGGTGAAGCCCTGGCGGTCCTGGCGGTAGTCGGCCCGGGTCACGACGCGCGGCTCGGCCGTCCAGGTGGCCCCGGCGGGGCGGCCCGGCAGGCTGATCCCCCAGCTCTCGCGGTCGTCCACGGACATGCTGAACGAGATCCAGCGCCCGTCCGGAGACCAGGCCAGGGACGACGGGCCCTTCTCGACGCGGGTGACCTGGGTGGTCGCCCCCTCTGCGTCCATCCACCGTACGTGGACCTGGGCCCCCTCAGGCTCTCCGGGGGCCACGAAGGCGATGCGCGTTCCGTCGGGAGACCAGACGGCGCCGGAGCCGTCCACGAGGAAGCGGTTCCGGGAGCCGTCCGCGTTCATGATCCAGATGGAGGACTCACGCCGATCGTTGACCTTGTCCACCCATCCCCGCGTGTAGACGATCTCGGTGCCGTCGGGAGAGATCTGAGGGTTGGACACCGTCTCCAGGTCCAGGTACCGCTCCAGGCTCAGGGTCCGGAGGGGCCCTGTCTGGGCCAGGACCGTCCCGGGGAGGGCCAGCGCGGCAAGGAGCGCAGCGGTTCGTGCGATGCGGTGCATGTTCACCTCCACGGGGGTCGCATGGGCGGAAGGCAGGTCTGAATCGCTTGACTTGTGGGCAGCGTAGGCTTATGCACAATTCGAAGCGTTTTCGGCGGTTCCGGTGCAGGACGGCTTCGGCTGCCCACGGAATCGTCGGAAGAGCCGCCCCTCGGTCGTCGGTTCGGGACCAGCTACATCGCGGGAGCCAATCTAAGCCGGTGCCGCGCAGCGCGACATGATCGACGAACCGCGCCCCTTCCTCTCAACGAGGTCCTATCCCATCCCAAATGCGAATCCGTTGAAGTCCGTTTCCTATCACCGATGGAGCAGCGAATGAGCCTCAATCGTCTGTTCAAGAACCCAGCGGCGCTCGTCGCCTTGCTGGGATTGCTCCTGGCTGCGCCGACCCAGGCGGTCGCGCAGACCGGGGTCGTGACCGGACAGGTGACCGACGCGCGCAGCATGGCGCCGGTGCCCTCCGCCCAGGTCGTGGTCGTGGGCACCCAGATCGGGACCCTCACCGACGCCGACGGTACGTTCCGGATCTCCAACGTGGTCCCCGGCACACGTGAGCTCCGGGTCCTCACGATCGGATACCGTTCCCAGACCAGTTCCGTGGATGTCGTGGCGGGCCAGACCTCCCGCCTCGATTTCGCGCTGTCCGTTTCGGCGGTGGCGCTGGACGAGATCATCGTCACGGGCACGGCCGGCCGGCAGGATCGGCGGACCCAGGCGGCTTCCGTGTCGACGCTGAACGCTTCGGCCATCAACGAGGTGGCGCCGATCACCAGCGTCGCTTCCCTGCTTCAGGCCCGGACCACGGGCGTGTCGATCACGCAGTCGTCGGGCTCGTCCGGCGGGACGCAGAGGATCCGCCTGCGCGGCTCCGCGTCGTTGAACCTGTCCAACGAGCCGCTGCTCATCGTCGACGGCGTCCGCTCGGACAGCCGCACCAGCCAGATCTACGGTGTGGGCGGACAGTCGGGCAGCCGCCTCAACGACATCAACCCCGACGACATCGAGTCCATCGAGATCGTGAAGGGGCCGGCGGCCGCCACGCTCTACGGAGCCGACGCGTCTGCGGGCGTGATCCAGATCCGCACGAAGCGTGGCCAGGCGGGCTCGGGCTTCACGCAGACCGTGTCCGTAAGAGTACGGTAGGCTCCAGCCCGAGTGGGTTCCGCCATCCAACTGGGCAGCCTGCTCCTCAGGCGCACGCGGTAGTGGACTTCCCTGCCGGTAAGGATGTCCTCATCGACCTCCGCATCGCCCCGCGGGCCGTGGAGATGGAGGCGTTGGAGGTGACCGCCCGGACGGACGTCGATGCCGTGACCCGGGTGACTCCCTTCCGCAGGGACATCGTCTACGGGGAGGTCATGGCCCAGGAGGAGGATCGGGGTGCCCGGGCCTATCAGGCGCTACGCAGGGCCGCTCCGGGACTGCGGGTCACGGAGGTCTGGCCGGAATCGGGCCCTCCCACCGTCTGCGTCCAGACCAACCGGCGGATCCAGAGCCTGGAGGTGCGAGAGGCCGACCCGCTGGACCGCCCCCCGCTGCTCGGTTACGCCTTTCCGGATCTGTGTGCGAAGACGTTCAGGTCGTGGTGGACGGCATGAAGATCCCCGACGGTCCGGACTTCCTGATCCGCACGCCCGCCTCGGAGATCGAGAGCATCGAGTTCGTGACACCGGTGCAGGCCCAGATCCTCTATGGCACCGGTGGCTTGACGTCCAACGGGGTCGTGGTGGTGTATACGCGGGGGCGGGGGCCCTACGTGTCGCCGCTCCGGAACCGGCGGTTCTGAGGGTCAGCGCAACGGGATCGTCCACGCCCGCCCGGGCGCGTTCCCGACGGGCCGGCGGGTGACTTCGACCCCGCCGACTACGACCCGCACGGTTTCCACCGCCCACGGGAGGCTCAACTCCAGGACCGATCCCGCCACGGACGCCCGCACCTCGAATCCTCCCGGACGCACCAGGATCTCACCGCTCGGGCCCGCGTGACGTAGAAGGGCACCGGCGCCGGGCCCCTCAGACCGCGCCACGACGAGGGAGTCCGGACGCGCGTCCCCCGCGATCCACACACTCAGGACGGGTCCCTCCACGGCCGCCAGCACCTGGGTGGGGCTGCGCTCGCTCGTGACGGGCGTCTCCATCGAGCCAGCTTCGCCCAACAACGAGCCGGTCAGCCGGATCAGCCACGCCCTCGCTGGGGACAGGCCCACCACAAGGCTCACCAACGCCACCGCCGCCGCCCACCGCAACGACGGTCGCCAGGTCGGCCGCCAGGGGGGCCGCACGCCCTCCTGGGTCGGTGCCACCAGCCGGATGAACTCCGGGTCGTACGTGGGTGGAGCGATGCCGTCGGCGTCCACCGCCAGCAGCGTCGCCAGGCGGGCCGATCGGCGTTCCATGGCTCGTAGCCGGCGGGCACAGTCGAGGCAGTCGTGCATGTGGCGGAGCGTCTCCTCATCGGCCTCCTCGCCATCGAGAATCAGGGCCAGGGCTCCGTCCTCGGGGTGTTGGCGCGCCGTCATGATCCGCCCTCCGGATCCAGGATCTCGCTCAACCGGTCCAGCGCTCGAGCGACCATCGTGCCCACCGAGCCGGTGGTGGTGCCAACGGCGTCAGCGATCTCGCGATGCCGCAGTCCCTCGGTTCTGAGCAGGAGCACCGCGCGCTCCCGCTCCGAGAGCTTCCCCAGCGCGTCGCGGAGGCGCGCGACCTCGCTGGGGTCGGGCCCCTCGTCGGGGCGCGCCGGTCGACCGGGTGCCGGGACGCGCCAGGCGTTGTCACGAATCAAGGTGTCCCTCCGTCGTTCGTTCCGGTTCCATTCACGCACCGCGTTCGTGGCCACCGTGAACAGCCAGGCCTTGACGCGTTGGTCTTCCGGGGGCTGTTCCAGAAGCCGCAGGAACGCGTGCTGTACCGCGTCCTTCGCCTCGGCCTCGTCACCGGTGAGCCTCACCAGGTATCGGTAGAGACCGAGGTGATGCTCCCGGAACAGCGCCTCGGCGTTCAGGCCCACGATGTCTAGAACGTCGCCGTCAGGCCGATGAGCGGGAGCCTGATCATCCCGCTGGTGAAGCTGTCCACCCACGTGGGCGTCGAACCACCCGGGCACCCGGTGGATCCGTGTATGACGGGGTCGCAACGGCTGGTGCTGCTGTACGTCACAGCGTTGTCGCGGCCCAACAGGTTCCGCCCCTGAATGAAGGCGCCCAGCGACCAGCCATCGAACGCGTGGACCCAGCTCAGCACGGCGTCGAGGCTCGAGTAGGTCGGACCGCGCCGCAGGAACGGGCGGTCCAACAGGACTCCCGCGGCGCATCCACCCTCGTCACAGTCGTCATCGACCACTCGTGTGTACGGCGACCCGGTGGCCCATGTGTGGGCGAGGTTGAGGCTCCACGACCGGCCCATGGCGACGCGAGCCGTGACGTCCAGCGCGTGTCGGCGGTCCGTGGGTGCCGGCACCGTCAGGCCCAGAACCTCGGCCTGTGCGTTCCCGTAGCTGTAGGCCACCCACCCGGTGATCGCACCCAGCATGCGGCGCGCCGACACGTCGAGGCCGTGGGCCCTCACCCGTCCGGCCACCAGGGGTGGACGCTGAATCAGCGGGCCCGGGGTGGGATCGGGCAGGAGCACGTCGTCCGACCGCCGGCCGTACGCGGTGGCCGAGAGCAGCCAAGCGTCCGAAAGCCACACCTCACCGCCGAAGGTCGCGATGCGCACCGACAGTGGCCGGCGGTTCGGTCCCGCCAGCATCCACAGTCGCCCGGACTCGAGGTGTTCCGCCAAGCGAGGGCCCACGCCGGCCGGCGACTGTCCATACTGGACGGTGCGTCCCACCGCCGCGGACACCGTCGCCGCCGGCGCCACCGGGAGGCGGACCGAGAGCATGGGAGAGAGCTCGGCGCGTCCGGCCCGGGTGGCGCTCCCCACGTCCACGCGCAAGCCGGCCTCGACCGCGGCGGGGCCCGCATGCCAGCGGCTGTGGCCCCAGGCGCTCAGGCGCGTCAGGGCGTCGTCCCAACGAGCGACTCCGAGCTCGGGGAGGTCGCGCGAATAGGGCCACGCCTGTGGCCCATCGTATACCGAGCTGTGACGGATGACCTCGACGCCCGCCGACCAGAGGGTGTCGCCCCGCTCCGAAGGCGTGATCTCGCTACGGATCGTGGCGTAGCCTACCCGGTGGGCGGCGGGATCGGCCGACGGTGCGCTGTACTGGTCGTCGAACTCGCCGACGATCTCACGCACGTTGGCCCGGTAGCTGGTCCTTCCGACGGTCTGCCGTAGACGCAGCCGGCCCAGGGGGAGGGAAAGAGCGACCCTGCCGGCGAGGTTGCCCCACGTGGCGGCGGTGCGATGGATCTGGTCCGGGATCTCGCCGCGCAGCCGATCCTGTTCCCAGAACCCGCTGGCGTCCAGGAGCACTCCGCTTCCCAGATCCAGGTCGAGGCGCCCGTGGACGTCAGTGAAGTCGAATGGGAACTGAGCGTCCTCGTCCGACCCCGCAATGGCCGTCGCGGCCAGGTCCGCGTAGCTGCGACGCGCGGTCACCGCCCATCCGTTCGTACCGCCGCCCCATGCGCCCCCGCCCCACACCTGTCCGCTGGCCAGCGAGACGTCGGCTCCGGCCTCGATGCCCTCAGGTCCAAGCCCGGAGCGGGTCCGCAGGTCCAACACCGCGGCTCCCCCCTCGGAGAAGGTGACCGGGCGAACGCCGGGGTGCACCACCAGGGTCTCCACGCTGCGCGCGCTCATGCCGGACAGGAGCCCGAAGCCGTGCAGGGGGTTGAAGAGCGGCATCCCGTCCAGGTAGACGATGGTCTCGCCCCAGGCGGCGCCCCGCGTCCACAGCTCGGCGCTGAAGTCGTCGCGTGTGGAGATTCCGGGAAGCCGTTGAAGCGCCCTGAAAACGTCCACTTCGCCCAAGGTGGCCGATTCGTGGAGGTCCGCCTGGGTGACCAGTCTGGCGTCCGAGGTCAGGAAGCGCTCCTGTCGCAACGTCTCGGCCGGGACCCGTCCCAGCGCGATCCGACTACCGGAGGGCTGGCGCATCTCGACGGCACCGCGAGTGGATACCTCCAAGGGCTCCAGAGGGATGGGCGCCACCTGGAGCGCGACGGCCACGCGCGGCGCCGAGTCCCTTCCCAAGCGCACTTCGATCGTAACCGACCTGTACCCGATGCGGGACACCCGTAGTCGGTACTCTCCGGGCGCCACGTCCAGAAGGGCGTACGCGCCGGATGCGTCCGTTTCCGTGCGCGTGATGACCTCGGGCTCCGGACCCTGCTGGCCGGCGTCGTCGACGCCGGCCAGCAGGGCGACGTCCGCGCCCTCGATGGGCCCGCCCACCTCGGCATCGATCACCCTTCCATGCAGCCTGGAGGGCACCGTGCCCCGGGTCTGGGCCGGGAGAGACCCCGTGCCCACGACCGAGCCGAGGACCACCACCACCACCCATGCGCGGAACCGGATCATCGCCGCTGCATCTCCAACTGTATGGTCACGTCCCCGAACGTCTCCTCGCCCCTCAGGCGGTCGTTGCCCACCACCAGATCCATATCCCTGAGGAATGTGTCGGCGTCGTGCTGGAGGCGGACCACATTGCCATCGAGGGACCAGGTCCCCGCGAGATCCATGTCGAGGTCGCCCCCGTCCTCGTCCCCCCCTGGAACGAACATACGGCCGGTGGTGGTCAGATCCTCGTGCAAGCCCAACAGGATCGAGGCCCCCCGTGCCAACCAGTCCACCGGTCCCTCACCGTCCGGATCGTGCGTGGTGAGTACGACGGCGCCGAACGACCCTTCCGCGGTGTACGAACCCACCACCATCGAAAGCGACAGCTCCGTGTCGGGTCCCGTCCCACCGTCGGAGCATCCTCCGGCGGCCACCGCCATCGCGACCCACATTGCCAGTCCCCGCGCTCCGTGCCTCATGCTCATCCCCTCCCGTTGACGTGTCGTCGGCTCCAGCGCCGACTCGTTGGTCCTCACATCCTGGAATGCCTGAGGCGGTCAGACTCTGACCGGGGAACACGGGTGCGGGTGCGGCGGTTGAGCGTCGGCGCTCCGAGGGCGACCTTCAGCCATGAGGATCGTAAGAGGCGCGCACGCGGGCCGGCACCTGACGTCACCGGGGGTGGGGATCCGCCCCACGGCCGAGGCGGTGCGGGACTCGTGGCTCGGCGCGCTCGAGCCGGAGCTGGCGGGCGCCGTCGTGGTGGACCTGTTCGCCGGCTCGGGGGCCCTCGGGCTCGAGGCCCTGTCGCGGGGCGCGGCGCGGGCAGACTTCGTGGAGAACGGCGCCGGGAGCCTCCATTCCCTCAAGGCCAACGTCGCGGCCCTCCGGGTGCGCAAGCGGGTACGCGTCTTCAAGAAGGACGCGATCCCCTTCGTGGAGGCTCTGGAGCCTGGGGCCTACGACGTAGCCTTCGCGGATCCGCCCTACGGGTCCGGCAAGCTGGATCGCGTGGTGCGGCATTGGCTGTCCGTGCCGTTCTGCCGGATCCTCTCCGTGGAGCACGCAAGGGATCACGCCGTGCCCAGGGGCGGAGAGCGCCTGGACTTCGGAGACACCCTGGTGACGATCTTCCGCCTCCGGGTGCGCGCGAACCGGCCTCAACGGTAGTTCCCGAACTTCAGCTCCACCCCGTAGTCGTTTGAGCGCACCAGGGCGATGACCTCCTGGAGCACATCCCGCTTGGGAGCGGACACCCGAAGCTGGTCGCCCTGGATCTGGACCTGGACCTTCTTGAAGCCGGCGTCCCGGATGTCCTTGGAGATCTTCCTCGCCGTATCCTGGTCGATGCCCTGCTTGAGGGCGACGACCTGCCTGGCTCGACCCAGGGATCCCAGGTCCACGTTGCCCTCGTCCAGGTTCTTGAGGGGCACGTTCCGCCGGGCGAGCTTCTCCCGGAGCACGCCCGCGAGGGCCTTGAGCTTGTACTCGTCGTCGGCGTCCAGCTTTACGGCGCCGGCGTCGCGGTCAAAGACCAGGGTGCACTTGGTGCCTTTGAAGTCGTAGCGGGTCTGTATCTCCTTGTTGGCTTGGTTGACCGCGTTGTCCACCTCCTGGAGATCCACGCCGGTGGAGATGTCGAAGGACTCGTTCTTGGCCATGGGGGCTCCTGATCTTGCTCGTCTCGTGCGGGCTGGCTCCGACGCGTCGTGACGCGGCCGGACCTGACACGGTATCCGCGCGCGGTGGAGTGGACAATGTCTGAAGGCCGTGCCTCCGCACTACCCGCCCCGTGAGGGGAGTGGCGCAACGCGCCGCCCGCACGCAGTTTGGTGCGATGCTGATCGACCTCCCGCTATCCGAGGAGCTTCATCCGATGCGCAGACTCGCAGCCTCAGCCCTCGTTCTGGGGGCCCTCGTCGTGGGCACGGCCGCCCCGGCCGCCGCCCAGGACCAGGAGCCCGCCTTCCTGGCCGTGGGCGAGATGGCCCCGGACTTCGAGCTGGTGGGCGCCACCCGCTACGGGGTCCTGAGAGAGCCCGTTCGCCTGAGCGACTTCCGCGGAGAGACCGTCGTCCTGGCGTTCTTCTTCCGCGTCCGAACGCCTGGGTGAACGGTGCAAATGACAGCGTACCGTGATCAGTACGCAAGCCTCTTTCGCGACGGTCGGGACGTGGTCCTGATCGGCATCTCAACCGACTCGGCCGAGGACCTGGCCTCCTGGCAGAAGGACGCGGATTTCCCGTTTTTGTTCGCCACGGACCCCATGAGCGACGCCTACGTCGCCTTCGGCGGCAACCGCCGCTCGAACAACATGCCCGGCGGCAGAAGCGTCATCGTCGTGGATCCCGAAGGGAGGGTGGCCGAGGTCATCCCCAGCTTCAACCAGGTGGATCCGGCGGCCTACGACCAGCTCAAGGCGGCCATCGACCGGGTGACGCCGGAGCCCGAGGGCAACTAGTCCGACCCGAAAGGCCGTTCCCCCGGTCCCAGCGCCGCTGACGCGAAGGAAGCACGCTGGGGCCGGGGGGGCGCGTCGGGAAGTGGGTCCACGGAAGCGGGTGTGGCCGCCTCACGTGACGCGCCGGTGATCCCGGTGATCGAAACGCAGCCTCGGATCCCCTGAAAACCACGCGGGCTGCATTCCCGGCAATTATTCGCCTCAACGCAGACAGCGTCGTTGCCTCAGGCTTCCCTGGCTGCGTATTGGGCAATTATTCGCCTCAACGCACACGCCGCTCCATCGGGACCGTGGCGAGGCTGCGTTGGCATCACGCCAGGGGCCGGGGGGTGGGCCTTCGCGGGGGCCTCGCGTCCTGCCGATCCACCTTCCGCGGGCCTGCGGGCAGTCGCCGTCGCGACCCCTCAGCCTCCCAGCAACTCCTCCACCGCCCTCGCCAGGTCCTGCCCCCGCCCCACTCCCGTGTACGCCACGCGCCCGTCCGCGTCGAGCATCACCACCACCGACGTGGTCAGGGCGCCGTAGGCCCGCACGGCGTTGCCCCGGACGTCGTAAAGGAAGGGGTAGCCCGGGTCGTGGCCCTCCAGGTGCCGCCGGATGCGGCGGGGGCTCTGATTGACCGCCACCGCCACCGCCACCACGGCCACCCGGTCCCCGTGCTCGGCCTGGATGCGGTCCATCTGGGGCTGGAGGGCCTCGCAGGTCTCGCACCAGGTGGCCCAGAATTCCAGCACCGCGGGCCGGCCCCGCACGTAGTCCAGGAGCTGGACGGCGTTGCCGTCCAGGTCCTCCATCTCCGCCGCCGGGGCCTCGCTGCCCAGGGGGAGGCCCACCTCCCCGTCGCCCTGAGCGCTGGCCGCCGTGGGCACGAACAGCAGGGACGGCCCCGCCAGGAGCACGACCGTAGCCGCCACCCCCAGCCACACCCGTGTCCTTGTCGGCGCCCCCGCCCGCGCCCCTGCACGCGCCGCGGTTCGCCGCAGGCCTGCCGTCCCGGCGTCCACAACGGCGTCGGTGGCGCCCGCGGCAGTCCCTTCGGCCCGTGCGCGTGCCGCTCCTGCCGGCTGCAGCCCCCCGCCCATGCTCCTCCACTCGCTCATAGATTGTATCCCGCTTGCACGAAGTAGTATTCGGCCATCGCCAGCATGATCACCGCCGCGGCCCGCTTGACCCACACCATCCATCTACCCGAACGCGGGAGGACGGCCAGAGTTCCCGAGAAGAGGCCGACGGCCACCAGGAGGGCCGACATCCCGAGGGAGAAGACGAAGAGATAGGCGAAGCCCATGAGTCCCGCTCGCGTGGCGGCCACCCACGTGAGCACCACTGCGAAGGCCGGGGCGCCGCACGGCGCCGCCACGATGCCGGACGTAGCCCCCAGAAGGAACACCGCCCCCCAGGAGCCACCCTCCCGCGCGGCCGCCCACCGCGACAGCGCGTGCGGTATCCGCACGGGGATGACGTCCAACATCGCCAATGCGAAGACCACCAGGAGGTTGCCGATGGCCAAGCGCGCCCATGGACTCGCGCTCACGCTGCCGAACAGCGTCCCCGTCAGCCCCGCCATGAGGCCCAGGGACGCATAGAAGAAGGCCATGCCCACCACGTAGGTCAGCGTCAAGCCGACGGTGCGCGCCTTGCTCTGGTCCTCCCGGGACGTGCCCGAGATCACCGAGACAGTGATCGGAATGAGAGGATAAACGCAGGGCGTCAGCGAGGTGAGTACTCCGGCGCCGAAGAGGAAGGCCAGAGCCAGCAACGGGCTCCCGGACAGGGCCTCGGAGAGCCCGCCGGCGGGTTCGATCTGGGCAAGGAGGGGCAGCGTCATGGCGAGTGTCCAACCCCCGGCGGCGGAGCGGCGTTCCTGGTCGAGCCGCCTCCGGCCTCGGGCACGACCCGCGCCTTGAAGAACGCCTGCGTCCCGCCCCCGACCCGCCCGAAGTTGGCCACCGAACCCCCGACCCACGAGGGGGCGGCGCTCGTGACGATGGCCCACGTGCGAGAGGCTAGCAGGGGTGTCGGCAGCGCGTACCGCTCTCCGGGGGCGGCGCCGTCGAGGTCCCGCTCCGGGTCGTCGTCGGGAACGGCGTACGATCCGGCAGCCAGCGACCCGTCCGTCAGCACCCGGGGATCCAGCTCGAAGGGGGAGTAACGCACATACCGCCTGGGACCACCCGACGTCCCCGGCCGCACCACCTCAGGCACCCGGAGCAGCGCCCGACCCTGCTCGGACCAACGGACGCCGGGGTCCAGAAGGCTCGCCCGCAGGCTCGGGCGCTCCGCCGGACCCGAGTAGTTGCCCATCGGCCCGTCGATCAGGCGCGTGTCCTCCACTTCCTCGGAGGTCTCCAGACGCTCCGCCGTCCATCCCTCCAGGGCGGACAGAGTCCTCCACACGGCATCCGGGTCCGACGCGGGGATGAGGAAGCGCCCCCCCACCACGAGGTAGAGCGCGCGCGTGCGGCGCATGAGGCCCAACTCGATGACCTGAAACCCCATCCCCGATTCGGGGAAGGAGCTCAGGTACTTCGCCTCTCGGACGGGGAGCCGCAGGAGGGTCATGGAAGGGGCCGGCTCAGAGCAGCTCCAGGATCTCGGAGAGGGCCCGGGCCACGTTGGAGATCACGTCGTCGTCCGTCCAATAGGCCGTGTGGGAGCGCGGGTTCCATGAGCTCAGCAACCCGCCCACGTTGACCGTGATGTCGGCGGAGACCGCCTCGCCGTACGTGGAGCTCAACGGTTTGAGGGGATACCCGAGCACGTCATCGGGATCGTAGAAGTTGAGCCAGCGGCAAGCGGCGGCTACGTCCGTCGGGCGCGTTCCCGGGGGGAAGGCGGACAGCACGTCGGCGCCCGGCACGTCGATGGGCGTGAGGCTCTGGTAGGCCAGGGTGAACAACGGGATGTTGCAGCCCAGCGTGACCATGAGGGCAAGGGTCCCGAAGGCCTCGAAGGCGTTGGCCGGCTCTCCGCTGCCCGAGGAGGCCGCGGCGCGCGCGTCCCAGATGTAGTTGGACATCATGTGGCAGCCCAGGGAATGGGCCACTACCGCCAGGGGCACCTCGGGGGCCTCCTCGGGGACACCTTCCCGCACGCGCCGGCGGAGTCGGGCCACGCCCTCACGGATAACGGCGTGCACTTCATCGTAGACGTCCAACTGCCCCGGCGAGCGGGCGACATCCTGGTAGGCGAGGGCGTCGGCGAGGGAGTGGACCACGAAGCGCCGGAGGCTCATCCAGTCCAGGCGGTTCCGGGCACCGAGGCGGCGGATCAGGTCCTCCTCCCGCTGGGCCAGGGCGGGCGACCACCACACGGACTCGAAGCACACGGTGGCGGGGTCAATGCCCAGTCGGTCGAGGTGGGCAATGAGCCCTTCGGTCATGCCGTGGGCGTAATCGGGCTCCTGGTCGCCGATCCCGTGGATGAAAAGCACGCCCAGGCTGTAGGCCATCCGAGGCTAGTGGCTCAATCTGCGCAGGGTTATGAGATGACGCTCGAACTCCTCGCCCGCTCGCTGGGCGTCGTGCTGAGCGAGCTCGACCTTGCCGTCTCCGAGGGCATCGAGGGAATGCGTCACGTGGTCCCGGACGTGACGGGGCACCGCGAAATCGCTGCCCAGCTCCAGGGTCAGGAAGCCCTCCAGCGCCGTGCGTGCCTCCGCCAGGCCGCCCTCCCGGTCCATGCCGCTCCGCCGGTCGCCCTCCACCGCGGCGGCGAACCCGAAGCTGGCGTCGGCGAGGCGCCTGAACAGGACACCCACGTCCCTGCCGAAGAGGCTGCCAGCACCCTGCATGGCGGTCACGCCGGCGCTCCCCGTACCATGCGGTACCTCGTGAGCGGGACGCCCGCCCGCTCCACCGACTCCTCCTCTTCCACGGAGAAGCCGTGCCCCGCGAAGAGGGCCCGACTCAGCTCGGACGCCTCCGTGCGCAACTCCGTGATCCCCTGCTCGTCCGCCCACGCGATGAGGGCGTCCAGGAGCGTCTTGCCGATGCCCTGGCGGCCTCCCTGGGGGTCCACGTAGAGGGACACGATGTGTCCGGTGTCGTCCACTCCTCCGAACCCCACGACCTCGCCGTCGCGCTCCGCCACCAGCGTGTGGGCTCCCATCACGAACCTGCGGAATCCCTCGGGCTCGTCGGCGAAGCGGGCCCAGGCCTCCACCTGCGCCGGGGAGTAGAAGTCGGGTCCCAGCGAGTGGACCGCGTAGGCATAGAGAACGGCCAGGGCGTGCAGGTCCTCCTCCACGGCGGGCCGCAGCAGGACGGGCGCGCTGGGTGCGGCGCGGCGCCGCGCCAGATAGGCGGCTCCGGCCAGGATCGCGGTGCCAAAAAGCAAGGCGCGAGGCACGAAGGCCGGGATCAGCGCCGCGGCCATGAGCGCCACGACGACGACGCCGACGAGGAGGGTGTGGACATTCATGTCCTACTGATTGGTGATTTTGCGCGGGGGAGCAAGGGGTAAGGGTCCTTGACAGTCTTGGTCGTCATGGCGTATCTTCGGCGTTTATTCGGCCGCATGCCCACACCACACGCTGAGAGGGACCGACCATGAACGGCGCCATGATGCTCCCCGAGTTCGACCAGGAGATGACGAACACCCGCAGGATGCTCGATGCCGTGCCCGACGACCGGCTCGATTTTCGCCCGCACGAGAAGTCGTGGACGCTCCGGGAGCTGGCGAGCCACGTGTCCAACCTCCCGAGCTGGACGAGCATTACGCTCACGACCACCGAGTTGGACCTGAACCAGGACTGGTCACGCAAGGAGCCCACCAGCCGGGAGGAGCTCCTGGCGGACTTCGACGGCAACGTCGCGGCGGCCCGGCCGGTGCTGGAAAGCGTCAGCGCCGAGGACATGATGGTGCCGTGGACGCTCCGGTCCGGGGACCAGGTGCACTTCACGATGCCTCGGGTGGCGGTGTTCCGCTCCTTCGTCGTGAGCCACCTCATCCACCATCGGGCGCAGTTGGGCGTCTATCTGCGCCTCCTGGACGTGGCCGTGCCCGGGATGTACGGCCCCTCGGCCGACGAGACGATGTAGGCGCACCGCGGCAGGGCCGGCCGGCGGGCCACCGCCTACCGTCCGATCAACGCCCGCACGCGCTCCCGCAGTTCGTTGAGTTCGATGGGCTTGCGCAGGAACTCCCCACTCTCGGGTCGAAGGTGCTCGTCCAGGGTGGAGTCGTTGGCATACCCCGACACGAAGAGGGCCGGAACGTCCGGCAGGATCCGGCGGATCTCGCGGACCACGTCCGGCCCGGCCATGCCGGGCATGACGAGGTCGATGAGGACGAGATCGATCCTGACGCCGGGCCGATGGACCACCGAGAGGGCTTCCTCCCCGCCGGACACGGCGAGCACCTCGTAGCCGAGGCGGATCAACGTGCGCTCCATCCCCCGGCGGACCGCGTCGTCGTCCTCGACGAGGAGGATGGTGCCGTCGGCGTCCCCGTCACGCAGGGGCGGGACGGGGCCCAGCTCGCCCTCGCGTTCGCGCTCCGGGCATTCGGTCGCCGCGGCGGGCAGGAGGATCCTGAACGAGGTGCCCGCGCCCACTTCGGTGGTCACCTCGATGTGGCCACCCAGCCCGGTGACGATTCCGTAGCAGGTGGAGAGGCCCAGGCCCGTGCCCTTGGACGCTTCCTTCGTGGTGAAGAAGGGCTCGAAGACCTGTGCGACGACATCCTCCGTCATGCCGACGCCGTCGTCAGTGACCGTGATCGTCGCGTACGCACCGGGATCGAGATCCCCGTCCGCGTCCTCGTCGGTGATCTTGTGGTCGGAGACGGTCATGGGGATCGTGCCTCCGCTGGGTAGCGCGTGTCTGGCGTTCACGACGAGGTTCACGACCATCTGCTCGAGCTGCGTGGGATCGATCCGCACCGGCGGGACCGACTTGGCGTAGCGGGTGACGAGCGCGATCCTCGCGGAGATGAGCCGTCGGAGCATCCCAAGCATGCCCTCGACACGCTCCGAGATGTCCACCACGCGAGGTTCGGCGACGTCCTTGCGAGAGAAGATGAGGAGCTGGCGGGTCAGGCCGGCGGCCCGATTCGCCGCCTTGCGGATCTCGTCGAGCTCGGTGGTCACGCTCGGGGGCAGGTCGACGTCCCACCCGGCGAGGTCGACCGACGCGAGGATGGCGGTGAGCTGGTTATTGAAGTCGTGGGCGATGCCGCTGGCGAGGCGCCCGATGCTGTCCATCCGCTGGGTCTGGCGCAGCTCGTTCTCCAGCCGCCTCCGCTCCGTGATGTCCCGGCACGTCACCACGAGCGACTGGCCTTCGGGTCCGGGCAGGGAGCGAGCCAGCCCTTCGAGCATGCACCAAGTTTCGTCCGGGCGTCGGAAGCGGAACTCGAACGGTCGTCCGGACTTAGCGGGGTCGGTCGCTCCGCTCAGCGCCGCGCGGACCCTCTCTCGGTCTCGGGGTTCCACGAAGTCGAGAAACGCTTGGCCTTCGGCCTCATCGACCCCGTATCCGAGGATGCGGGGCGCTGCGGGGCTCTGATACTGGATCGTCCCGTCGAGGGAGAGCACCATGACGACATCGGAGAGAGCCTCGACCACCTGCTCGAAGAGAGCCCGGTCGCGTTGCAGCTCCTCTTCGGCCCAGCGGTGCTGCCATCGGCGCACGCCGCGGCGGACGGTCGACAGGAGCAGCTCCGGGGCCACCGGCTTGACGAGGTAGTCGCAGCTGCGCTCCCGCATCGCGGCGACCGCGCTCTCCATGGAGGCGTTGCCGGTCAGGATGACCACTTCCGTTAGGGCCGCGAGGTCGTGTAGCCGGGAGACCAGGTGCAACCCGTCCATGTCCGGGAGCCGGAGATCCACCAGGGCTACCGAGAAAGGCTCGTCCTCCTCCTCCATGAGTTCGATGCCGCGCCCCCCGGTGTGCGCCTCCCGCGAAGCGTAACCGTTGATGCGCAGGATGTCACAGACGCTCCGTGCCAACACCTGGTCGTCGTCCACGACCAGGATCGAGCTAGTCTTGGGCGCCATCCGTCCGCTCCAGGATCGCGATCAGCCGCGCGGGATCGAACGGCTTGAGCAGCGAAGCCACGATCCAACCGTGGGGAACGTCTGCCTCCACCTCGTCCAGCATTCCGGGGTGGCCCGTGAAGAGCACGAACAGGACCGCCGGGCTCGCCTCCTTGATGGCCAGGACCGTGTCCGTGCCGGACACGCCCTCCAGGCGGAGGTCCAGGAGAACGACCGGGATGGTGTCCTCTTCGAGGTGGGCGAGGGCCTCGGTCAGGTTTCGCGCCGCGTGCGTCCGGAGGCCGCTCTTCTCGAGGTCCTGGCACAGCGTCATGAGGAAGTCCGGGTCGTCATCCACCACCAGGATGGGGCGCGGCTCCTGGGCGGCCTGGGACACCCGGTCGAGGAGGTTCGGCAGCACGACGGGCTTTGAGAGGACCTCGATCACTCCGGCCCCGATCGCCTCCTCGATGAGCGCGAGCGTGGAGTAGGCGGTCATTAGAATCACCCGGGTGAGCGGCCGGATCTCTCGCATCCTCCGAAGTGCCGCCACGCCATCCATGCCGGACATCTTGATGTCCATGACAACCACCGTGAAGGAGTGGTCCCGCACCTGCCTCACCGCCTCCTCTCCGCTGTGGGCGGTGGCCACCTCCCATCCGTGGATCCGAAGCACGTCCCCCAGGGTGCGGACCATGTCACGGTCGTCATCGACCACCAGGATCCGGCCTCGCCCGCTCATCCGGCCTCCGGCTCGACCGGGAGGCGGACCGTGAACATCGCTCCTCCCCCTGGGGCATCCCCAACGTCCAACGCTCCTCCGTTCGCTTCCACCAGCGAACGAGTCACGGACAGGCCGAGGCCGATGCCCCGCGCCTTGGTCGTGAACAGGGGCTCGAAGATCCTATCCCCGATCTCCGGGGGGATGCCTGGACCCGTGTCCTGGACATCGACCACCACCCATCCTCCCTCCGCACGACCTCGAAGGGTGAGCGTACCCCCTTCCGTCCCGTCCATCGCCTGGACCGCGTTGGTGACGAGGTTCAGGAAGATCTGGCCCACCTGTCCGGCGTCCACCCGCGCGAGCGCCAACTCCTGGGGGAAGTCCCGCTCCACCGTCACGCCGCCGAGCTCTCCGCAGCGATCCACCTGCTCATCCACGAGGGCAGCCATATCGGTCGGCGCGCGTTTCGGGGGTTTGACCCGAGCGAAGTCCAGAAGGTCGCCCACGATCTTCTCCGACAGGTGGATCTGGTGCCGGAGGATTTCGAGGTACTCGTCCACGTCCTGCGGCCGGTCCTTCATGACTGCCTGGAGGTAGAAGACGGCGTTGGTCATGACACCGAGCGGGTTCCTGAGCTCGTGGCCCACGCCGCCGGCCAATTCCCCCAGGAGAGCGAGGCGCTCTTTGCGGACCAGCTCCTCCTGGGCGCTCCGCAGCTCGGCCAGGGCCCCTTCCAGCTCCTCGGTCCGCTCGCGGACGCGGTCCTCGAGCAGCTCGCGCGACTCCTGTACGCGTTCAGCCATCCGGTCGAAGGCGCGGCCCAGCCTGCCCACCTCGTCTTCCTTTTGACTATGGAAGCGACGCGAGTAGTCGCCGCCCGCGATCGCCTCCGAGGTGGAGGTGAGGCGGCCGAGGCGGCCCACGACCCGGTAGCTAAGGAGCCACGCGCCGCTCCCGCCGAACACGAGCAGGAGGAGCGCGACCGACACGGTCTGGCCCAGGAACGCGCGCTGCGGAGCGAGGATCGACGAGCGAGGGAGGCCCAGCCAGAGCATCCAGGGAGATCCGCGGATTGGAGTGACGATGCCGAAGGTCGTCTGACCGTCCGAGCCCTCCCAAGTGAAGACCACGCCAGTGACGAGGTCAGCCCCCGGTCCCTCGATCCGCGTGGCGAGGTCGGTCCACACCCCCGACCCGCCGAGGGCCAAGTGGGCCTGGTTGCCGATCAGGTCGGAGATCTGGCGTCTGGTTTCCTCGGCACCGGAGTACGGGCGAGCGTCGACGAGGTAGCCCAGGGTATCGGCGTCCTCCACGACCGCGGCGGACACCCTGAAGGCGACGTGGCCATCCCACGGGGCCAGCGGACCGAGGCCGGCCGTGGACGTCGAGCCTCCATCCTGGAGGAGGGCCAACGCGGAGTCCCCGAAGATGACGCGCGTCCCATCGAGGCCGAGGAGCGCGGCGGCTCGCCCTCCCGAGCCTCCCTGCGCGATGGAGTCCAGAATGCCCCACACGGTCGTCATGCCTTCGGGATCGGGATCGCGCAGATAGGCCGCGAACTCCGGGCGACGAGCGCGCGCCGTGATCGTATCGAGCTCCAACTCCACGGACCGGGCCATAAGGCCCTCGAGTTCACCTGAGGAGCTTCGCAGGCGGGCCTCCGCAAGCGCCATCAGCGCGCTCTCCACCTGCCGGTGCCCTGTGAAGGCGAAGGCCACCAGGGCCAGGGACAACAGAGCTACGAATCCGGCGGGAAGACGGACCTGGATCGACGTCAGGGAGGGAACCGGTCGCACGGTCTCGTCTCCAGTGGGTGCAGAAGCCCACTTCGGAACTCGGGGGGGCGAGAGCTCCGTTTCCAGCGATGTGTAGTGTGGGAATGCTGTCGTTCAACGTTACGCCCGCGCCCAGGAGCCCGCAAGCAAGTCGCCCGGGGCATCGAGTCCAGTCAACCCCGGGACCGGGCCCTGGCGCACCCTGATGGGACCGGCTGACGGAGGAGGCTCAGAAGTAGTCCCGTAGCGCCCGGGAGATCAGGTCCGCCGCCCGTGGGGCCACGTCCCCCACCGCGGCCACGGCGGCGGGCAGGCTCCACAGGTGTCCCAGCTCGGCCTGCGAGTCCTTGTGGGACCCGGAGAAGCGGACATCCTCCCGCCGGAGCACCGGCGTGAACCACATGGGGTTGCCGGCGTCGCCCAGCGGGACGGCCAGGAGGTCGCCGGAGGTCAGCTCCCCCACCACGAGCCACGGACGGGAGCCCAGGTAGAGCGTGGACAGGGGCCCCCGCGATGGGTCCCTGAGCAGGTCCCCGGGCCAAACGACTTCCCACAAGCGCTCGCCCCGCTCCAGGTGATCCGCCAGGAGCATGCGCGGGCTGCCGCCCCCGGCTGCCAACACCTCCAGCACGTCCTCCCCTACCGCGCCCGCCCAGGCAAGGTCGCCCTCCTGGAACCCCGCGAGCTGGGTATGCACGTTCCCGAGCGCCCGGAGGGCCCCCTCGTGGACGGCGACGACCAGGTCCGCCCCCGGCGGCGGGAGATGGGAGAGGCGGGCGGCGGGGCCCGGCCTCAGGGCGACCTGGCTTCCGGGTGGGATGCGGGCCATGGGGCGGTCTTGTCAGGGGATGAGGTGCGGCGCCGTCCGGGTCCAATCTGGCGCGCGCGGCCGGGCTCGGCGACCTCGCTGCCGAGCGGCCAGGTCTGACACCTAGTCTAGTGTCCTGTCCCAGAAGTTCGCTGGCATTCGGACGCCGCCGCATCCACCCTGGC